>CAZYTB010000028.1:0-22956 GCA_964650375.1 uncultured Campylobacterales bacterium
CACCAGTTGAGATATGTGATACTATGAGACCACTGTACAGTAAGGACACCCACAATATCAATGGACTTCTTGCAAAACTCATATATGAGTTTTGCAAGAAGTCTAATAAAAGAATTAAAACGAAAATATATGAGATAGTTGTAAAATATTTACTATATTTATGATAAAATAGCATTATGAAATTTTTAGAAAACACAAAATTAAAAGACAAAATATTAAATTATATATTTAAAACATCATCTCAGCCTATAAGATTCAAAGATCTTTTGGTTTCAAATGCCTATCATAATGAGGGTATGCATGTTGACCCTGAAAAATTAGGCTTTAGAATGATAATAAAAAATGCCTACATAGTTTATACTATTGTTTGTGCTATTATTTTTATACCTTTACTTGCTATAACACATGCACTTTTTGAACATCTTGATTTTCATGCATCAATTATTGGAACTGTGATAATAACATCAGCTTTTTTCATAGGATTTCAATATTTTCACTCTTGCATAAAAGACAAAATGGCATTAAATAGAATCAAAGAAGCCTGGAGTGTGCAATTTCCATATTTTAGCTACGAAAAATATAATAAAAAAGTAGAAGATATCTTTAATGAAGCCATGAAGAAAGAGATCAAAAAGAATGATCTCCAGCAGTATGTGATGGATAAGTTAGCGTCACTTTAACTCTCCCCAATTTTTTCCAATTTCTACTGAAACTTTAAGAGGAACTTTTAATTTGTAGATATTAATCATGATATTTTTTGCTTTTAGTGCAAACTCCTCTGCCTCTTCATCTTTCATTTCAAATATCAATTCATCGTGTATTTGTAAAAGAAGTTTTGCATCATCACTAACTATTGAGTTCATGATTTTGTTCATAGCCATCTTTATAAGATCAGCAGCACTTCCTTGAAATACAGTATTCACAGCTTCCCTGAGATAAGAAGCGTGAATCATAGCATTTGCATTTTCAAAATCAAAATACCTTCTTCGCTTCAAAAGTGTTTCGCTATATCCCAACTCTTTTGCTTCCTCTCCTACTTGATGCAAAAACTCTTTTACAGTTGGAAATGAAGCAAAATAACTATCTATATACTCTTTTGCCTCTTTTGTGCTTACATGTATGGTTTGTGAAAGCTTGCGCGAGCCCATGCCATAAAGAAGTCCAAAGTTTATACTCTTTGCCACTCCTCTTTTCTCTTTTGCTAACTCTGGTCCAAATATCTTTAACGCTGTCTCGTAATGTATATCTTTCCCTTCATTAAAAGCATTTACCAAAGCAGTATCATTACTAAAGTGGGCCAATAGTCGAAGTTCAATCTGAGAGTAATCTATCCCCACAAGAGAATAATCTTTTTTAGAGACAAATCCGGTTCTTACTTCTCGTCCAAGTTCAGTTTTTACTGGTATATTTTGTAAATTTGGATTTTTTGAACTCAGCCTGCCTGTGGCCGTTCCTGTTTGTATAAAAGAAGTATGTATTCTGTTGTTTTCATCTTTTAAACCAAGTTTTAGCAAAGGCTCAATATAAGTCGATTTTAATTTATATATTTCTCTGTATTCTAGGATTTTTGGGATTATCAAATGCTCATTTAAAAGCTCATTTAAAACTTTTTCATCCGTGCTATAACCTGTTTTTGTTTTTTTAACAACTCTAAGCCCCAAATCATCAAACAACACTTTTCCTAATTGCTGTGTAGAGTTTACATTGAACTCCAAACCACTTAGTTTAAAAATCTCCTGTTTTAAATTTTCGATAGTTTCTTGACTTCTTTTTAATAAAACTTTTAGATACCTGACATCTACCTTTATGCCCTCTTCTTCCATCTTCATAAGCGTTTTTATGAATGGAAATTCCAAATCTCTGGCAAGATTAAGTAACTCTGGCTCTAAAAAATCTACAATTTTATTATAAACCTTCAAAGTCATCCAAGCATCTTCACTGGCATATAAGCAGGCTGATTCTATATCAACAGATGCAAATGTTTCGCCTTTTTTTACGGTATCTTTAAACTTGACCATTGGATGATTGAAAAATCTCAAAGACAGAGCATCTAATCCTATAGTCTTCTCAGGATTTAAAAGCCACGCTAAAATCATCGTATCTGCATATATCAAAACATCACTTATATCAAAATTATTTTCTATAACCGCCAAATCAAATTTTAGATTTTGTCCTACAATTCTATACTTTAGCAGTTTATCAAGAGCTAATTTAACATCATCTTTTTTTACTTGTTTACCTACACCCAGATAACAATGAGAAATAGGTACATAATACGCCTCGTTTTCGTTGGTTGCAAATGAAAATCCAATTATATTTGCATTATAAGCATCAAGAGAATTTGTTTCTGTATCAAAAGCAACTATCGAATTTGGTTTTATCGAATTAATCACATTAAAAAGTTTTTCGCTGGAATCTAAAAGTATAGATTTAAAAGATGTTCGTTTTTCTTCTTTTTTTGGAGCATATACTTTTAATCTTGATAATATATGCTTAAGTTCATATTTTTGTAATTCATCAGCAATGCCTAAAAGTGGTTGATCTTGTGGAAAATAAAAAGACTCAAATCTATCTGAAATATCTAAATCTTCATGCAAAATTACCAATTTTTTACTCAAAAAGGCATTTTCCTGACTCTCAAGTAATAATTTTTTTGCTCTTAAATTTAATACTTTATCAATATTTTCATATATATCTTCAAGAGATGAAAATTGCTCCAAAAGTTTTTTTGCACCTTTTGAACCAATTCCTTTAACTCCTGGTATATTATCTGCGCTATCTCCTACCAATGAAAGATAATCTCCTATTCTTTTTGGATAAACTCCAAATTTTTCGAAGCATTTTTCTTCATTTATATCAATTTTTTTTATAGGGTCATACAAAGTAATCTTATCATCATCAATCAGTTGATACAAATCTTTATCATGACTCACAATTCTCACTCTTATATCATTTTTCTTAGCAAATCTAACTGCACTTGCAATCACATCATCGGCTTCATATCCATTTTCCGCATAACTTTTAAAACCCATCTTTTTTATCCAACTAATTGCGACACTCAACTGTTTTTTCAAATCTTCCGGAGCTTCCGGCCTTGTGGCTTTATAGTTTGCATCTATAGCATGTCTGAAAGTTTTACCTTTGCTGTCTAAGGCAAAGAGTATATAATCACTTCCTAACTCACTTTTAATTGTATATATAAAATTTGCAAATCCTGTTAAAAGTCCTGTTGGAAAACCATCTTTATTTCTCAAATTTGGAAGAGCAAAATAATTTCTAAAGAAAAAGCCAAATGTATCTATAATAGTTAATGTTTTCAATTTTTAATCTCTTCTATTGCATCTAAAAAAAGCTGAATATCCATGCCTTCTTTATCTATTATGCTTAATGCTCTATTTATGCTTCGTTGACTGAGTGGTGAATTAATCGGAACTGCAGTTTTAAGTATCTTTAAAACTTTTGCATATTCTTTTAAGTCCCCAGCATTTTCATAATTGTCTGAAAACTTAATCATATTTACCATCTTTCTATCAAAACCCCAGTGCTCAAAAATCTCTGATGTAATCCTGGCTGTTGTAGTTCCAGTGTACATCTTTTCAACGCCTGCTACATCATTTGTATTTTCTAATTCTGAACGAAATTGGTAAACCTCATCACTTTTTACAATCTCATCTGCTATAAGTATTTTTCCTGTTTCTTGGAGGAGTGCTGCTAAAAATAGTTCATCAATTTTCGAGGCATCTATCTTTTTATACCACTTCATTACAAGCAAACTTTGAAGTGTTGAAATATGCACAAATTCTTCAGGACTCACGCCATAAGGCTCCATATCTACATTTAAAAGTTTTTTTACGGAAATGCTGGTAATTAATGATCTTGTAGTTGACATACCAAACAAAGATATGGCTTGCAGAACGCTCTTTATCTCTCTTTGGAAGCTATACAGTGGAGAATTTGCAACTTTCAAAAGGTTTGCTACAAGCATGGGATCTGATTCTATAACTTTAGCTAAATCATTTATACTGCTATTTTGATTTGAACACACAATATTAACTTCTTGAAAACTTTTTGGTAGTGGTGGCAATGATCTTATTCGATCAACTATATCTTGCATTTTACTGTCTCCTTTTTTAGGAGCAAAGCCCCTAAAAAATTCCTCTCACTAAAGCTTTGCCTTTGGCAAGAGTGTACCATTTTTATGTTAAAGCTTACTCTTGATGTAGTATATTTCATTTTGACTTCTCCTTTAACTCTTTTGCTAAAAATTTTCCTGTATAACTTTTTGTTTTTTTATGATTTTTTGCTAATTCTTCAGGACTGCCCAGTGCTACAATCTTTCCACCATAGTTTCCACCTTCTGGTCCCATGTCTATCACGAAATCACTGTTTTTAATTATATCCATATTATGCTCAATTACCAAAACACTATTTCCTAAATCTGTTAAATGATGAAGAACTTTTGTTAATCTATCAACATCTGCAAAATGTAGCCCAGTCGTTGGCTCATCTAGTATATATAAAGTATTTCCAGTATCTCTTTTACTTAACTCTTTCGAAAGTTTTATTCTTTGAGCCTCGCCACCACTAAGTGTAACAGCATTTTGCCCAAGAGTAATATATCCAAGTCCCACATCGCGAAGTGTACTTAATATCTGCTCAATCTTTGGAATCGCTTTAAAAAATTCATATGCCTCTTCCACACTCATCTCTAAAACATCTGATATAGATTTGCCCTTATAATTTATCTCTAAAGTTTGAGCGTTATATCTTTTTCCATGGCATACATCACATTTAACCATAATATCTGGCAGAAAATGCATCTCTATCTTGATTTCGCCCTCACCTTGACATTTTTCACATCTACCGCCTTTTACATTAAAAGAAAATCTTCCTATCTTATATCCTCTTAATTGTGCCTCTTTTGTTTTTGAAAAAAGAGTTCTAATCTCATCCATCACACCAGTATAAGTAGCTGGATTACTTCTTGGTGTTCTCCCTATCGGGCTTTGGTCAAGATATATGACTTTGTCTAACTGTTCCAACCCTAAGCACTCAACTCCTGATATTTTTTTCACTTTTCTTGCATGATTTAAAAGCTCTTTTGCAACGGGGAGGAGCGTTTGAAGTATGAGCGAACTTTTACCGCTTCCGCTGACTCCCGTGATACTCACTAAATTGCTAAGCGGTATATTTACATCTAAATTTTTTATATTATTTACATTTACATTTTTAAGTTCTATCCATTTTTCTTGTTTTCGCTCACTTTTGTAATTTATCTCTTTTGTACCATTTAAATAAGAAGCCGTTAAAGTGTTGCTTTTCTTTAACTCTTCATATGTACCTTTAAATATAATTTCTCCACCAAATTTCCCAGCTCCTGGTCCAATATCTACTATATAATCAGCTGACTCAATAGTTTTTTTATCATGTTCTACTACTATGACACTATTGCCTTTTTCCTGCAAATCTCGAAGTGTTCGTATGAGTTTTAAAGTATCCCTCTCGTGCAAACCAATACTTGGCTCATCTAACACATACATCACGCCTGTTAGTCCGCTTCCTATCTGTGAAGCTATTCTTATTCGTTGAGCCTCTCCTCCGCTAATACTTCTTGCATCACGCCCTAGTGAAATATATCCTAAACCTACATTGTATAAGAAAAATAGTCTCTCCCTTACTTCTTTCAAGATTGGTTCAGCTATCATCCGTGCTGAGGGGCCAAAGTATGCAAAATTATCATCATTTTTAAAAAATTCAAGTGATTTATCTATTGGCAGATCCAATATATCGCCAATTCCTAATCCCCCTACTTTTACAGCTAAATGCTCTGGTTTTAATCTGTGCCCGCGACAATTATCACAAACTTTTTCACTCATATATTCATTTATATCTTTTTCATCTTTTAACATATTGTATGCGATTTTGATAATTCCATCAAAACTTTTTCTTATTTTATGTCTTTTCCAAAGAAATACAGCATCATCAACACCTCCATGCAAGATAGCCTTGCGTTGGTGCTCTTCCAGGGTGTTATATGGTACTGTTGTATCTATTTTGCTCGCTTCACAGAAAGCTTTCAAATACTTTGAATAATAACCCTTGTTAAATCCATAAAATATTTTAATTGCACCCTCATCAATACTCAAATCTTCATCTATAATTTTTTTTAAATCAAGCGTATATCTGATACCAAGTCCATCACATATAGGGCAAGCACCTTTTGGGGAATTAAATGAAAAAGAGAGAGGTTCTAACACATCAAAACTAATCTTACAATCAAAACAAGCACGATGCTCGCTATAGTGGATAGAGGAGCTCTCTAGTCTCATTTCTTCATAGTTCAAGATATCTAATTCTACTTCACCATAACTCTCTTTTAGAGCTTTTTCAATATCGCTAGCGATTCTTTGTCTGTTATCTTCTCTCAAAACAACTCTATCGATTACGACTTTTATGGTATGCTTTTTTGTTTTACTAAGCTCCATTTCTTCATCAAGCCTAACCATCACACCATCTATCATAGCCCGGACATAACCTTTGTGGCGAAGTGATTCAACCAAATCTGAAAATGAGCCTTTTTTCTCTCTTATGAGTGGTGCTAAAATCACTATTTTTGATTCCTCAGGCAACTTTAATATTTGCTCGATTATATCCGCACCACTCATCTGAGATATTGGTTTTCCACACTTGTGACAGTACTGCTTTCCAACTCTTGCATATAAAAGTCTCATATAATCGTAAATTTCTGTTATAGTTCCTACGGTTGATCTTGGGTTTTTACTTGTTGTTTTTTGGTCTATCGCAATCGCAGGAGTCAAACCTTCAATTTTATCAATATCTGGTTTCCCAACTCTATCCAAAAATTGTCTTGCATAAGAAGACAAAGACTCTATATATCTTCGTTGACCCTCCGCATAGAGTGTGTCAAAAGCCAAAGTACTTTTCCCGCTACCGCTAAGACCTGTGAAAACAACAAGTTTATTTTTTGGAATTTCTAAATTTATATTTTTTAAATTATGTTCTCTTGCGCCGTATATTTTTATCATTAAATACTTATCCTATAAAAAAGGTGTTATTAGTTTATTTACTGTTAATGCAAATAAAATCACATACAAAATCATTAACAATTTTTTTTGCAAATCTCTCTTCACTACATGTGAGCGTTTTGCACCAAAATAGACACCTACTAAAGAGCCTATTCCTAAAATAATTCCAGCTTTATAATCAACCAAACCATGCACAGAAAAGCTAATAAGTCCTGAAATTGAAGAAAAAACAACAAATAATAGTGAAGTTGAAACTGCTCTTTTTATATCAAAATGTAAAAAACCAACCATAATAGGAGTCAAGAATAATGCTCCTCCAATACCGATGCTAATCGCAGCCATTCCTACAAAAAATCCAATAATAAACAATAAAACTTTAGATTCATTTGGAACTCCAGTTGGCTCAGATGGTGCTTTAAAAAATTTGTATAAAGAAATCAACAGAGCAAAAGCAAAAAAACTAAGTAATGCCCATGATGGCAAGTACGAGACTATGTATCCGCTAAATTGCGCCCCTATAAAACCGCCAAACCCTAAAACTAAACCATTTTTGAGACGAAGCATTTTGTTTTTATAATTTATAAATGAGCCAAAAATAGAGCTAAAAACCATCTGAGTTATTGAAATGCCGATAGCTGTTTTAACACCAAATCCAAGGTACATAAGAACTGGCACTAAAATAGTACCGCCACCAATACCAAAAAAGCCAGATGCAAATCCAACTATGATACCTAAAAATCCTAAAGCTACAAACATATTACCTCTTTTTGTAAAAATGATAGTGTACTATTTACGATCTTAATAAACAATTTAAAAATTTTAAACTATAATACATTGGTATTAAATAAAAAGGAATAGAGTGAACAAAGAAGACAAAGAATATTTAGAAAAAAAATTACTTTCAGGGTATGAAAATTTGCTAGATATAAATGTTGATTTTATATCCGAACTAGGCACTACTTATCTAAGTATTGACAAAATTTTAAAACTGGAAAAAGGCTCGGTCATAGATTTGAATAAACCAGCTGGTGAAAGTGTTGAGCTTTTTATAAATAAAAAAATCTTTGGTAAAGGCGAAGTTATGGTTTATGAAAAAAATCTGGCTATTAGAATCAATGAAATTCTTGATTCAAAAAGCGTGATACAATACTTTAAAAAAGAAGTAGAATGAAAAAAATATTACTATTTTTAGTTTTAGCAACGCTTTCTTTTTCTGCAAATTTATTAACACACAATATATACGAAAGAGAAGACAGAGTAGATATAATGCTCTCATTTGATTCGCCTTATGAGGGTCAGATATTTCAAGAAAGAGCCGCTGGTTCAATCACTTTAACACTTTCAGATCTTAGTTACAATAAACTAATTAAAAAAAATATTAATTCAAATATTATCCAAAAATTAACTATACAGCCAGATAAAAATTCTCTTAAAATAATACTTAAAAGTAAAAATAATATTAATGTAATAGCTTCAAAAACTACTGATGGTTTTGGCCTTAGGATTAGAGTAAAACTCATCAAAAACACTCCAAATAAAATGAAAAATTCCATCTCACAAACAACAAATAATAGCAATAACATACCCACTTTTCAAGATAGTAGTCTTATAGATACAAGGTATGTGCTAGTTGTTGGTTTTTTGTTCTTTTTACTGCTAATAATGTTTTGGGTAAGAAAAAGAATTGCAAATAAAGACAATTTTACAGGAGAAAATTCATGGCTTTTTAAAACAAATGCTCTCGCTGGACAAAATATAAAAATAATACATAAAAAACCAATAGATACTAAAAATTCTGTAGTGCTGATAGAATTTGGAAATAAAAAATATCTTGTGATGAGTGGAAATTCAAATGTACTGATAGATACTTTTGGCGAAAAAGATCTGGAAAATAGTTCTGAATTTGAAAAGGCATTTGAAGATAACAGAAAAAAATTGGATGACTACCTGAAATTGCAAGATCAAAAATTAGAAGATTACAAAGATAAAGCCTCAAACGAACACCCTGTGGAATTTCGTTAATCTTAAAATGAAAATAGAAGAAAAATCTCTACGGGTAAAACATATGAGGCTATTAGAAAAGTTTCTAAAAAGCTCAATGACTATTTTAAAACTAGAAAACTTTAATTATGAACTTTTTGAAAAACGAGCCACAAAAATATATGTTTTAATCAAAGATTTGGATGAGATAAGACTAGATTCCCCATATCTAAAGTCATTAAAAAATTTTAGCGAATTAGTGATGAGAACTCTAAAAAATGAAAATTTAAAGGTAGAAGAAAAAAGATTGTCGCTTCTAAAAGAAATCAATTTAATATATAAGCAAAAAAATAAATCATCATACAAAAAAGCTAAACACAAAAGAACCGAACACGATATATAAAAGTTGCCTTTATTCTAAACTGGAAAATATAATTTATTTGTAAAGTAGCTTGTAATTCTATAAAGTTGGCTTGACATATTAATATGTATATGATAAAATCTTCATATGAATAATTTATCATATGAAGGAAATTACATGAAAAAGACTTTTAAATCAGAAAAAATTAGTTGCATCAATTGTGCAAATCTCATAAAAGGCTCTCTCGAAGACGAATTTGGAGAAATAATAGTAAATCTAGATGTTAGTCCTAAAGAAGTTACTGTTGAAATCAAAGATGAAACCGCGGAAGCAAAATTTAAAGAAGAGATGAATGATATTGGCTTTACTATAAAAGAAGAATAGTTATGGAATTAATCAGGTCTTGTTGTGAGGAGATTAGTCACATAAGTGATATAAAAAAAGCTTTGCCCTCAGATGAAAATATTGTGAAAATGACTTATATATATAAAGCGATAAGCGACCCTTTGAGAGTTAAAATGCTATTTGCTCTTATGGATTATGAGATATGCGTAGGTGAAATGTCAAATTTATTGGGCATTTCACAATCACATGTATCGCATCAATTTAAAATCCTAAGAAGATATGAAATTGTAACATTTACAAAAGATAAAAAAATGTCTTTTTACAGGATTATAAACAAGGAAGTAAAAGAAATTCTTTTAATTGCACTTAGGAGTATAGAATGTCAAAAGAAAAAATAAATCTAAATATTTCTGGCATGACTTGTGTGAATTGTTCAAATGGAATCGAGCGAGTTGTAAATAAATTGGATGGATTAGAGAGTTCAAAAGTGAGTTTTGCTTCAAACGAGGGCGAATTTGTAATCAATACTGATAAAATAGATAAAAATGCAGTTATACAAAAGATAAAAAAACTTGGATACGGTGTTGAAGAAGATATAAAAGCACTTGAAATTGCCAAAAAGAAAGCTTATATAAAATTACGAGGGCTTTTTGTCATCTCTGCGTCTTTAACTTTACTTATGCTTTACTTTGTTCTTTTCCCAGTTAAAGGTATAAATCCTTACATCATGTTTGCTATTGGCTCAATTGTGCAATTTTATCCTGGTGGAAGATTTTATATACTTTCATATAAAGCACTTAGTAATAAAAATACTGATATGAATGTTTTAGTGGCTCTTGGAACTAGTGCGGCTTACTTTTACTCGGCTACCGTAGTTTTGTTTCCCCAAATTTTTCCGCCACATCTAAGATTTATCTATTTTGATGGAGCTAGTGCAATCATAACTTTTATACTTTTGGGAAGGCTTTTGGAAGAGAGATCGCGTGCAAAAGCCACAGATTTTTTAAAAAATCTAATGGATTTATCGCCATTAAATGCCAATAAAATCGAAAAAAATGGTGAGATAAAAACTATCCTTGCAAAAGATTTACAAATTGGAGATTTGGTTCTCGTAAAACAAGGAGAGCAAATATCTGCTGATGCTGTGATTGTTGAAGGTGGGGCTGATATCGACACATCCATGATAACTGGTGAGTCTATGCCTATTTTTAAGGGTGTTGGTGATGATGTAATCGCTGGTACTATAAATACTGCTGGTACACTGAAGATAAAAGTTTTAAAACTCTCAAGTGAGAATACCTTATCTAAGATAATTTCCCTGCTAAGCGTTGCGCAAAGTAAAAAACTGCCGATTGCAAGACTCGCAGACAAAATTTCAAGCATTTTTGTACCAACTGTTATAGCCATTTCTATTTTAACTTTTTTGATATGGTATTTTATAGCAGGAGAGGCTACAAATGCGATACTTGCTTCAATTTCAGTTCTTATTATATCTTGCCCCTGCGCATTGGGACTTGCTACTCCGATAGCTATAGTGGGTGCTGTTGGAAAAGGTGCAAAAGAGGGAATTTTAATCAAAAATCCAGAAATTCTTGAAATTATCAAAGATATCAAATACGCTGTTTTTGATAAAACTGGAACACTCACTAAAGGTAAAATATCAGTAAAAGACATTTTAGTTAAAGAAGAATATTTAAGTATATTGGCTTCAGTTGAGCTTCATAGTGAGCATCCTATATCTAAAGCCGTAGTTGCTTATGCGAAAGAAAAAAATATAGCAAGCAACAAAAAAGTTGAACAGATACAAATTCTTCCTGGATTTGGCGTAAGCGCTACATGTGAAGGCAAAAAAGTCCTCATAGGAAATCTACATCTTTTAGAAAAAAATGGCATCAGTATTTCAAAAGAGTATCTTGAATTTTTTCAAAATTCTCTAGAACAAGGAAATGGTGCAGTTTTAGCTAGCATAGATAAAGAATGCATCGGGGTAATTTCTTTAGAGGATAGTTTAAAAGAAGGCGCTAAAGAATTAATATCAAGCTTAAAAAAGAAAAATATAATACCAATTTTACTGACAGGAGACAATGAAATAACGGCTAAAAAAATCGCTCAAACTATAGGTATAGATTTAGTTTATGCTGGAGTTCTGCCAGATGCAAAATATCAAGTTATAAAAGATTTGCAAAAAAATGCGAAAGTCATGTTTATAGGTGATGGTATCAACGACTCACCCTCAATCAAACAAGCAGATATCGGAGTAACATTAAATTCAGGCTCTGACATAACAAAAGACGCAGGAGACATAATTCTTATAAACAATGATTTAAATTCTGTTTTGAAAAGCATAAATTTATCGAGGAAAGCTATGAGTACGATAAAACAAAATCTCTTCTGGGCATTTTTCTATAACGCACTAGGAATTCCTCTAGCAGGAGGAATACTTTACCCGATAACAGGAGTCATGCTAACACCAGTTTATGCTGGAATTGCTATGAGTTTTAGCTCTGTGACAGTTGTTTTAAATTCTTTGAGGTTGAAGTTTACAAAGATATAGGATTATTTTTGCTAGATAATTTTTAGATAATTTACTATTTATTTAATACAATAGTGATAAAATTTTAGTAAATTATACAATACTAGGAAGACAAAAATGTTACAAATATATGATTTAATAATTATCGGTGGTGGACCTGGTGGTGTGAATGCTGCAGTAGAATCAAAAATTATGGGTGTTAAAAATATGCTTCTTATAGAAAAAGGTGATAATCATTCTCAAACAATTAGAAAATTCTATAAAGATAAAAAAGAGTTGATAAAGATTACTTAGTTACTCTAAATTATAGAAAAACAGAATTCGCAAGGTTAAATGACACAAATCTAAAAATGCTTCTTGAATATAATGGACAAGAAAAATTAAGACTTAGGCTTGGATGCGATATAATTTCTTTAGAAAATGAAAGTGGCTTAGTAAAAGTAAATTTTACAGATGGATATTATACTATATATGATAGGGTTATTTATGCAATAGGCGGGACAACTCCTGTTGATTTCTTAAAAAAATGCGGCATGGATTTAGACGAAAATAATGAGCCTATTTTTGATGAAAACTATGAAACATCAATCAAAGGATTGTTTGTTGGTGGGGACATAGCTGTACATAGTGGTGGCAGTATAGCAATTGCATTAAATCATACACACCATATAGTGACTTATATCTTAAATCAAATATAATTTATGTTTATGGAAAACAAGGAGAGGAAGCTTCACATTTTACTTCCCTCCTAAAAGATTATAACATTATAATAAGTTGTATTTAAGTTGTCAAATATTATAATTTTATAGTTAATTTAAAATTAGGAAAATATTATGAAAAATATTCAAAAAGTACTTTTTGTTGATGCTTCAACATCGTTTTATCGCGTCAATCGTTATCAATTAGGCGAATTCTTTGGTCCGGTTGATTTAGGACTAAATCTAGCAGGTAAATACAAAAGTTTAAATATTGGTACAGGAATTTTAGCAGGCTCTACACTCCCCGGATCAAACCGTTTAATGTTTACGGGTTTCTCTCCCGCTTGGGGAGGATTTTATATATCTTCTATGGGTGGTGCCAGTTTGGTTTTTGATGACCTAGGCATTAATATGCTTTCCATTATAGGCAAAGCCCAAACACCTTCACTCTTATATTTAAATCGAAAAGAGAGCGGACAAATTCATGTTACAATTGAACCGCTTAATATAGAAGAAGTATGGAAAGAAGGTAGAAGGGGCATATATTCTTTAATGGACTATACTCTAAGTCGCTTTGGCGACAGATACAAAAATGATCCTCGTATTCTAGTAACAGGACCAGCATCTAAGGCTACTGATATTGGATCAATTTGCTCTGTGCCTATCAAGAAAGGAAAGTTAACCTTTGTTGACACATGGGCGGGCAGAGGAGGTTTTGGAAGCAAACTATTCCAAGACCATGGAATTGCTGCTATTATATATGGTGGAACATTTGTTGATGATGACTTACTAGATCGTAAAGTTGCAGACCAATGGTTTCTTGATAAATACAATATGAAATTAGCAGCTAAAGATATAGATTCTACTACCAAATATCGTTTTGACAAGAACTTTAAAACAGGTGGAACATTTGGTGTAAATTATGCTAGCGTTGGTGGTAGCATGTTTACCTTTAATTATAAAAGCATATATATGGATGAAAGCGAGCGATTGGATATCCATAATAAATTTGTTGTTAATCACTATCTTAAACAATTTAACGAAGAAACTATTGATACAAAAAGTCAAAAAAATTGTGGAGAGCCTTGTGTTGCAGTATGCAAAAAAATGAATGGTGAATATAAAAAAGATTTTGAACCTTATCAGACAATGGGACCACTATCAGGGATTTTTGACCAGAGAGCTGCTGAAAAACTGAACCATCATGCCGATATGTATGGTTTTGATGCTATTTCTGTCGGCGGTACAATTTCATGGCTGATGGAAAACTTATCTGAGGGACTTTTAACTCCAGAGGAATTGGGCATAAAAGGCATTCCTGAATTTTCTCCAAAAGATTTTGATGTTGTTGCCTCTTCTATGCATAATGCAGATATTGGTGTGGCGTTACTTGATTCTATTATAGAAAAAAGAGGTATTCTTGACCTTAGTAAAGGCTCGCGTCATTTTGCCCATAAATTATCAAAACAAAAAAGCAAAAAGATTTTAGACTCTTTTGTTTATTGTGCCTATGCTCGTAGAGGATGGATGGTTCCAAATCAGTATTGGACACCAGGAGTGCTTTCCCCAATGTCCATTATGGGAAAATATTATATGTATTATGGGCAGGATTTCATTCCACCTAGAGAATTAGGAAGAAAAGATGCAGCAAGACTAGGAGGTGAACTAATAATGGATAATATCGGAATGTGCCGCTTCCATAGGAATTGGGCAGAAGAGATGTTGCCAGATATAGTGGATTCCCTGTATGGATTAAAGCAAGAATACCTAGATAATATTCATGCCACAGCCAGCCGGTTAAATGGTCGTAACTCATCAGTATTTTGGGAATCTGAAAGAAGTATTGATATTATTTATTTATTTTTAAAAAGAAAACATACTGTTGAAAATAACAATGACCCGGAACTTATCAAATGGTTAAACTTTTTTGAAAAAGATAAATATGAAGCTGCTATGAGTTTTTGGTACGAGATGCACAAAGGCATACAGGAATCTCTTAAGGAATTTTAATACTAACAAGAATAGTTACTTGAACTTTATAAAAAATTTATAAAGTTCAAGTTTTACAACTAATTGTTTCTAAATTTATCTGAAATGTACTTGAGTTGTAAATCCAATTTTATCACTATTCCAAGTTTTACCTTGATGTAAAGCAAAATATTTTTGAGCTATTGAAGCGAGTGCTTTATTTCCTTGAAAATCAAAAATATCAATATAGCCTTTTGCTTTAAATTTTCCATTTTTAAAACTATACTTCATTGGAGTATTTCTAATTACATTATTCATGTGAAGTTCAACAACATTTTTATAGTAGAACCAATTAATAGTTCTTTTAAATTTTTAGCTTTTTTTCTTAGATAGCTAATATTATCATATAATAATAAACTCTTAAGCGATATTCTTAAATAAAAAACTCTTCTATCGCTTGACGCATTAAATCCACCTCTTCTATTCTATTGACTTTATCCCTAAATGCTGAGGCTGCAGGAAAGCCTTTTGAGTATATGTGTAAATGTTTTCGAAAGATTGATGCGCCTTTGATACCGTAAAAATCTATCATATTGTCATAGTGTTCTAGCACTATTTCTTTTATTTTGTCTTTTCCAATATGCTCTAGGTTATGTTTTAGCTGATAAAATATCCAAGGATTTCCGACGGCACCTCGTCCAATCATTATAGATTTACATCCCGTTATTTTCTTGACCTCATTTGCCTTTTTTAGGCTTATTATATCCCCGTTTGCAATAACTGGTATAGATACGGCTTTTTTTGCTCTAGCAATTGCTTCATAATCAACCTCGGCCTTATATCTTCCTGCTCTTGTTCTACCATGCATACTTATAAAATCTACGCCGGCTCTCTCACATGCAAGGGCTATTTCTTCAGGTATTTTTTCATTAAAACCTAGCCTTACTTTAGCGCTTACATACTCTTTTTTTGAATATTTTTTTATAGTTTCTATCACTTGTTGTACTTTTGATAAATCTTGCAATAAAGATGAACCGGCACATTGAGAAACGACCTTGGGAACGGGACAACCGCAGTTTAAATCTATGCCGTCAATTCCATCAAAGGTATTAAGTATTTCTACTGCTTTTCTTATCACCTCCAAATCTGAACCTGCTATTTGCACAATATAAGGTGTTTCAAGAGGTGATTTTTTTAACATATCAAATGTTTTTTTGGAGTTGTGAATAAGAGCATTTGCGCTTATCATCTCTGAAAAAGTTAAATCAGCATCAAATTTTTTTACAAGGGCACGGAATGGTAAATCAGTAAATCCAGCAAGTGGAGCCAAGGCGACGATACCTTGGTCAAAGTCTATTTTTGCGATGTTTTTATACTCTAAGAAATTTTATAGTATCTATATTTTTGTCATGATCTCTCAAAAATAAAAGAGTTTTAAACTTTAGAAAATCATCTTCTTCTGAATTATCAAGAATATCTCTGACTTTATCAATCATTTCAAGTTCATAAAGAGTATAAAGGTATGCATTAGCTGCGATATGACCTTTTTCATTATATAATTTTCTAAACAGTTCTATTAATTGATCCGGAGCTAATTTAACTTTTATTTCTTCGGCCAGTTCTAGATAATCTTCACTTGTTGCATTGAATTGTTCTAGCATACTTTTTATAGAATTTATGTCTATATCAAAATCATCTTCAGGGTCAAGATATTTTTCCATCATTCTTCTAAATATATCTTTGTCTATTGGAAAGTTATATTTTTTAATTTCTGCAAAAGTTCCAATATTTAAAAGCTCATTGTAAGCATTCTTACATAACTCTTTATCCAAGCTATCACAATTTTTTAATATAGTATAACAATATTTAGGTTCAACTTTGAGTCTATTTTCTTCATTTTTAATAAATAGCTTATTATCTCCTGTAAGCTTGTATTTTTTAAGATCTTCATACTTGCCGTCTCTAATATTATCAACCAAATTATAATATTCTTTCAATTCTTCATTGTCCAAATCTTGAATATCAGCTTTTTTTAAGTATTCAAGAGTCTTAAGTATATAACCTGGAACTTTAAATAAGTCTGTTTTTAATTTTAGATTACTTTTTTCACCTAAAATAGAGCTTTTTGCTATATTTATAAATATGTTAAAATCTTTTTTTAAAGCCCTTTTATAAAAAAAATCTTTTATGTTATAATATGATAAATGTGATATAGAAGCTAAAAATAAAATTATAGTAGGCGCTACTATCCATATAGCAATTGGTAAATTAAAAGAAAGCTTATAAAGATTTAATGTATAACTATTTCCATTAAAACTATAAACATAAAGCCCTATAGCCAACAAGTAAATAATTGAAAACAATACATATCGTTTAATTCCCATTTAGTCCTACCTTAGTTCATATTTGCTGATTTTTCTATTATCTCTCTACATGTGATACAGTATTTAGCCTGTGGTTTTACTTTCAACCTTTGAAAACTGATATCCTCTTCACACATTTCACATATACCATAAGTTCCCGCACTAATTTTACTTAGAGCATAATCAATATCATGCAGTTCTCTTGTCAGCTTTTGATTAATCGCTTCTTCAATTAATCTATCTGTACTTATAGAGGCATGATCAGCTTCATCTCCAACTTCATTTACTTTTAAAGAAGATATACCTTTTATAGATTCTTCTATATTATTAAAAATTTGCTTTTTTCGTTCTACTAACATATCTTCAAAAAATTTTAATTCATTCTTTCTCATCTAAAATCCACCTAGTAATAAAATAATCTTATATAAACACATACTATTTATGGTAAGGATGATTTGCTTTCATACAAAGTCCTCTATAAATCTGCTCAAATAATACTACTTTAGCAATTTTATGGGCAAATGTCAGGCTGCTTAAGCTTATGACTTTTTGGGTTCTATCTAAAAACTCTTTTTCGAACCCAAAGGCTCCACCTATAAAAAAATTGATATCAGTAAATCCTTCAAATATTTTACTAAATTCAAAACTGTCTAACTCTTTTCCACATACATCCAATGATATATTATACCCTTTTAATAAAGGCTCATACACCTTTGTATATGATTTTTTCGCTTCTTTTTCTCCTTTTGCCTGGGATATAGCTATTTGTTTATGAAAGATTGTCAAATCATCGATTTGTGCAAACTTTCCTATCATCTTCAAATACTCTTTTACTAAAATTTCAATCGCATCACTCTTCGTTTTTTCTATCGTGTAAACTCTGATTTTCATCAATTGGACCTTTTATTTTTAGCTTAAAACCTTTTTTATCATTTTGTAAAAACTTTAACATATCAGAGATGGTTTTTTTTAACTCGCTCCTCTTCACTATCATGTCTATTAAGCCATGATCCATTAAAAATTCAGATCTCTGAAAACCATCAGGCAATTCAGCTCCGATAGTTTGCTTTATAACTCTTTGCCCTGCAAATCCTATGAGGGCTCCGGGTTCTGCCATTACGATATCACCTAGCCATGCAAAAGACGCGCTGACTCCACCCATAGTCGGATCGCTTAGAACCGAAATATATGGCAACCCTTGATTCGAAAGTTTCTTTAGTGCTGCTGCAGTTTTAGACATTTGAAGTAACGCAAAGGTGCTCTCTTGCATCCTTGCTCCGCCACTTGAGCTTACTATCACCAGTCCTTCATCTTTATCTATTGCCCGCCTAATTGCTCTTACAATTTTTTCACCTTCAACTGAGCCTAAACTTCCACCCATAAAACTAAAATCAAATACAACAAGCTGGGTTAAGACACCATCTATTTTACAAGACCCTGCAATCGCAGAAGAAAATCTTTTGGTTTTGCTTTGGGCTTCTTGTATTCTTTTTTTATATGATTTTTTATCTACAAACTTTAAAGGATCAATTGGCGCCAAATTTGCATCAAATTCTTCAAAAGTATCAACATCTGCTATTTGTTCAATTCTTTTTTCTATGCTTATTCTTAAATGAAATCCACATTTTGGACATACATTTAGTTGATTTTCAACTTCTTTGTAATACATAAGAGATTGACAATTTTTACATTTTATCCAATGACTTGGTGCTTCATTTGGAGAGGGCTGGCGTTTTCGAAAATTACCAAAAATTTCACTAAATTTCATGCTTACCGCTCCCTTTTAAAATAATTGGGCTATTCTATCAAAAGTTTCCTTATCTTTGCTTATAAGTAAGAATTCTTCTTTTTTTAAAATATTTAAATCCTCACACATGTAAAGACCCGCGGCTATATCATAAATCCTCATTTTACCCTCATAAATCACAAAATCTACATCGTGCGCATAGGCCAAGGAAAGCGCAAATGCTCCCGGACTTCGATATTTTATATAATTATTTTTTAATTTTTCAAAAACTATTTCAGAACAATAGGTTCGCTCAAAAATTCCCACACAAGAATTAGGATTTTTACTAACCTCACTAAAAGTTAATTTTTGCAGATTTGCTCTTTGAAATTTATTTTTGTCTTTTAAAAAAATATCTCCATTTGCCAGATTGGTGACAACAGCTGCTTTATAAGTATCTTTATATTTTAGAGCAACTGATGTTCCAAAATATGGTAAATTAGACATAAAATTATTGCTACCGTCTATTGGATCTATGATAATATCATCCTCACCAATACCGCTCAAAAAACCACACTCTTCAGAATAAATATTTCCAAATTTTTTTAAATGTTTTATAAAAATATCTTCTGCCAAGACATCAATTTTTCTGCTCATATCTCCGCCGGCACCTATAGAAATTTTTTGACAAAATTCCTTATGTGAACCATTTTGCAATAATCTTAAAATTTCTAAATTAGCTTCTATTACAGCATTAAAAAATAAATCCATCTTTTAATTTAACAAGCTCTTTATAATCTGTTTTGCTGCTTCTTTGCCATCTTTTGCGGCAGTTACTACGAGATCACTTCCTCTTTTACAATCTCCTCCTGCATAAACGCTTATTTTGCTAGTTTGATAATCATCCCCAACTATAATATTGCCATTTTTATTGGTTTCTATTCCATTTGATGCTAAAAAGTCAGGATTCGATGCAGAAAATCCAAGTGCAAATATTATGACTGTTGCATCTATTTTAAATTCATTGCCTTTTATTATCTCAACACCAGATCTGCCACTACTGTCCTTGTCGCCAAGTACTGTTCTTTGCATAACTATAGAAATTGCTTGGTTATCACTGTTTACCACAATCTCTTTTGGGCTGGCATTATATACAAATTTTACTCCCTCTTCTCTTGCATTTTTAAACTCTTTTTTACTTCCTGGCATATTATATTTATCTCGCCTATAAAGGCAGGTTACTTCTTTTGCATCTTGTCTTATAGCTGTTCTTACACAATCCATAGCAGTATCGCCACCACCAATTACCACAACACTTTTACATTTAACATCAAATTTTTCATCACTAATTTCACCAAAAAGCTTCTTTTGAGTATTTTTTAGAAAATCTATTGCCATAAAAACACCATTAGCTTTTTCATTGGTTATTTTAGCTCTTATAGACTTTTGAGCTCCCATACCTACAAAAACACTGTCATGCGTACTTACTAAATCATCAAATGTTACATCAATTCCTACATTTGTATTTACATATAGGCTCATACCAGCCTCTATCAGCCATTTTATTCTTCGCTCTACAATATCTTTATCCAATTTAAAGCTAGGGATTCCATATGTCAAAAGGCCGCCAGCTCTTGTATCTTTTTCATACATGTTAACTTTTATTCCACTTCTCAAAAGATAGGTGGCAACTGCAATCCCAGCAGGACCTGAGCCAATTATCGCCACTTTTTTATCTGTAGTGATTCCTGGAAATTCAGGCTTATGTCCTTTCTTGAATCCCTCTTCTGATATATAGGTTTCTATATTTCCTATAGTTATGGCTCCATGCCCATCATTTAGCGTGCAATCACCTTCACAAAGACTCTCATGAGGACAAATTCTACCCGTAATTTCAGGGAAAGGGTTTGATTCATTTGATAATTTAAAAGATAGTTTTAAATCCATATTTGCAGTTGATTTCAGCCAATATGGAATATAATTATGTAAAGGACATTTACTATGACAGTATGGATCACCACACTGAATACACCTATTTGATTGAATCGCTGCCTCTTCTTTACCAAAAATTTCATATATTTCACGGAAATCTTTAATTCGTTCACCACTATCTCTTTTTCTAGCTGATGCTCGCTCAGTAAAAATAAAATCTTGCATATATTTTAATCTCCCTCTTGCGGATCTAATGGAATCTTAGTCATATCTTTTGGCATAACCATCCAAAAATCTCTTACATTATGCCTAAAGTCATCTATAATCAATTTTGCCTTTAAACTGTCAGTTTCATTGATATGGGCTCTCAATAGTCTTTTCAAAAAGTGTTTTGCTTCATCCATTTCATCGATATCAATACGGATAGCAACTACCAACTCTTGATTTAGCTTATCTATAAAATCTCTATTTTTATCATAGACAAATGCAATACCACCTGTCATTCCTGCACCAAAGTTAATCCCTGTATTTCCAAGTACTGCAACAACTCCGCCTGTCATATACTCACAAGCATGATCTCCTGTTCCCTCAACTACTACAGTTGTTCCGGAATTTCTTACACAAAATCTCTCACCAACAACACCGGCAACAAAAAGCTTGCCTCCTGTTGCGCCATATAGACAAGTGTTACCGGCACATGCATAATCATCTTTTTGGATTGAGGGAGTAATTACAATTTTTCCTCCATTCATTCCTTTTCCTACATAATCGTTTGCTGAGCCTATAAGATTTATAGATATACCGTTTGTCAAAAATGCGCCTAGTGATTGTCCTGCTGTTCCTCTTAATTTGAAAATTATGCTATTTTCACTTAATCCGGTATTTCCATAATATTTAGCAATTTCTCCGCTAATCAAAGTACCAAAACTTCTGTTTGTATTTCTAATTGTTCTACTAATCACTATATTTTGATCAGGATTTTCGATAATTTTATGAACTTCTTTTAAAATCTCTTTTTCAAATTCATTTTTATCAAAAGGGTCATTTGATTTTCCATCATGAGTATCGACGCCTTCAATTCTCATCAAAACTGAAGAAAAATCAAACTTTTTAGCAAATTCATCATCAATAACACTAAGTAAATCGCTTCTGCCAATGATATCTTTCATTTTTTCATATCCAAGTTTGGCAAGTATCTCCCGTATATCTTGTGCGATTAATGTAAAGAAACTAACTAGTTTATCCACATGTCCTACAAAATACTCTCTTAATTTTTCATCTTGGGTGGCAATACCCACTGAACACCTATTTAAGTGACAAATTCTTAAAATCTTGCATCCAAGCATTGTCAACGCCAATGTTCCAAAAGCATAACTCTCAGCCCCAAGAAGTGCCGCTTTGATGATATCTAATCCTGTTTTTAATCCACCATCTGTTTGAAGATGGACTTTATTTCTTAGATGGTTTGCCTTAAGAGCATTATGAGCTTCACTGAGTCCTAATTCCCAAGGATTTCCAGCATATTTAATAGAGCTAAGGGGAGCAGCACCTGTTCCGCCATCTCCTCCTGAAATAATAATTTTATCTGCATATGCTTTTACAACACCAACTGCAATCGTTCCAACACCAGCAGTTGAAACTAATTTTACCGTTATGACGGCATCTGGATTTATTTGTTTTAAATCAAATATCAGTTGGGCTAAATCCTCAATCGAATAAATATCGTGATGCGGGGGAGGTGAAATAAGAGTAACGCCAGGAATTGTATATCTTAACTTTGCTATCAATGGAGAAACTTTATGGCCTGGCAACTGACCGCCTTCTCCTGGTTTTGCACCTTGTGCTACCTTTATTTGTATCTCAGATGCACTTCTTAAATATTCTGGTGTTACACCAAAACGGCCAGATGCAATTTGCTTAATTTTTGAATTCTTATTGCTTTTTAATCTCTTTGAATCATCTCCGCCTTCGCCACAATTTGACATTCCACCTATTCTATTCATA
>CAZYTB010000029.1:0-22706 GCA_964650375.1 uncultured Campylobacterales bacterium
AGCAATAGAAAAAGCAGGACTTTATATACCTGCTGGAAAAGCAGCATATCCAAGCTCACTCTTGATGAACGCAATCCCGGCAATCGTAGCAGGAGTGGAAGAGATAGTCGTTTGCACACCAGCACCACAGAATGAGCTAAATTCTTTGCTTCTTGCAGCTATGCACTTGTGCGGTATAAAAAAAGCATTTAAAGTAGGAGGAGCGAGTGCGATTGCTGCTATGGCTTATAGTACGCAGACTATCCCAAAAGTTGATGTCATTACGGGTCCTGGAAATATCTTTGTAGCAACTGCTAAAAAGTTAGTTTATGGAGAAGTAAATATAGACATGATAGCAGGACCTAGTGAGATAGGAATTTTAGCAGATGAGAGTGCTGATGCAAATCTTTTGGCTATAGATTTGTTGAGCCAAGCAGAACACGATGAGATGGCAAGTTCTATATTGATAACAACAAGCGAAAATTTGGCGAAAGAAACCCAAATCAAGATTGAAATCTGGCTAAAAAAATTAAATAGAGAAAAAATAGCCAGAACTTCTATAGAAAATAGAGGAGCAATTATCGTAACAAAAGATATGGATGAAGCAATCAGTCTGATGAACGAAATTGCACCAGAACACTTAGAAGTGATGTGTGAAAATCCTATGGAAATTCTTCCAAAAATAAAACATGCAGGGGCAATATTTTTAGGCAAATACACACCTGAGCCGATAGGAGATTATATAGCAGGACCAAATCACACTCTTCCAACAGGAGGAACTGCAAAATTTTACTCACCACTTAGTGTAGATAATTTTATAAAAAAATCTTCAATCATAAGTATGAGCGAAAAGGGAATAAAAGAGATTGGATTTGAGTGTGCCTTGCTGGCAAAGGCTGAGGGTTTGGGTGCACATGCTGCTTCAGTTCTGGAGAGAATATAGAAAATCATAAAAAAATATGTAAATATGTCGATTTGTAATATCGATATTAATTTTTTAAAAATAACTAAATAGTTATTTTTTTAGCTATAATTTCAAATAAAATTTAAATAAGAGGAATGTGCATGTTGAAAAAACAGTTTATGATTTTTCTATCTTGTGGTGTTGTTTTTTCATCAACACTTTTTGGGCTGACGCTAAAACAAAGCGCTAAAGAAGTGTTAAATAATAATCCAATAGTTAAAGAGAGACTTAGAAACTATAGGGCAACTCAGCAGGATTTGAATATCGCTGAATCAGAGTATTATCCAAAGTTGGATTTTAGAGCAGCGGCTGGATACAATAGTGCTGGAAATCTTAACAATAAAGTTATAGATATGGATTATACAAATTATGAAACTTCACTGACTTTAACTCAAAATATCTTTAATGGTTTTGGAACTATGCATAAAGTTGATTACCAGGAAGCTCGTATATTAGCTGCTGCGTATCACTATATTGAAAAATCCAATGATATTGCCTTTAGAATGGTTAGTAGTTATATAAATGTTCTACGATCTTTGAAGCTTTTAAATGTTGCTAAAGAAAATGTTAACATTGTAGAAGATATACACGCAAAAGTAAAAGATCTTTACAATGCAGGATTGACAGCAGAATCAGAAGTAAAAAAGATACAATCCGCTCTCTCTTTAGCTCGCTCAAATTTAATAGTCCAACAAAATAATACTCGCGATAAAGAGTATAACTTCAGAAGGATATTAGGAAGAATGCCAGATACCGTTCACATGCAAAAACCAAGAATTGGTATTGCTATGCCTAAAAGTATTGAAAATGCAGCAGAATATGCTATGAAACATAATCCTTCTTTATTGGTAAGTAGATATAATATAAAAGGTGCACAAGCACTTATGAAACAAAAAAAGAAGAACTATTATCCTAAAATAGACTTAGAAATTAGTCAATTTTACAATGAGCCACAAAAAACGAATGCTTTTGATCAGTCAGACGACAGGTTTCGTGCCCGTATAGTATTTAGCTATAATTTTTTTAATGGCGGTGCAGACAAAGCGGATATTCAAAAAAGTAGAAGCAAAATTAATCAAGAAGTAGAAATAAAACGGGATTTGAGGCGTCAAGTCATTGAGGGCATGGATCTTTCTTGGGATGCTTATAAAATGGTAGGTAAACAACTCAAAGATTTAAAAGATTATCTCAAATTTAGCACGCAAACACTAAAGCTTTATGAGCAAGAGTATAGTTTAGGTCGCCGTACATTACTAGATTTACTCTCAGCACAAAATGATCTTATAAACTCTAGAAAACAAATTATTACAGCACAATATGAACTAATTTTTTCTAAATATCGTATTTTAGATGCGATGGGAATAATGGTTTCAACAATCCTTGGTGACAACTCTAAGTTAACTTCTGCTGTAAATCTTTATACAAATACAAAAGCGCATGAAACTTTAGATACTCTACCTATTAAATTAGATGTTGATTATGATGATATTACTGATAATTCAGATATATGTAATAGTTCACTCAAAGAAAACAATATAATGACTTATGGCTGCAAGAAAAAAGGTGCTTTTGAAGAAATTATTCGCTTTAATGCAATATTATTTAAAAATGATAAATTAAAAGATGCAAACACAAGTTATCTTGATAAAATAATTAGTACTATAAAAAAGCATATTAAAAACCATGAAGATGTAAGCATATCTATAATCGGTCATACGGATGAGCCAACTGATAATGCAAATGAAAAAACAATTAACTCTGATACTTATGCAAGTAAAATAGAAAATGAATTAAGATATCATCTAAGTACAGGGCGAAGTTTTGAATTAGGTAGAAAGTATGCAACGGATATAAAAAATAGGCTTGAAAAATCTGGAATTGATAAAAAGTTACTGGTACTAGGCAATGAGGGTGGTTTTGATAAAGCATATACTGATAGTGTAGTTCCAGGAAGAGAACTTTCAAATCGTGTAATGGTAACTTTATATGTAAAAAATCCAAGAGATGTTGACAGTGATGGAGACAGCGTAAAAGACAGCAAAGATAAATGTCCAAATACCCCAAAAGGCGTTAAGGTTGATAGTATCGGTTGTCCGCTAGATAGTGATAAGGATGGTGTAGCTAATTATTTAGATATTTGTCCAAATACTCCAAAAGGATTTAAAGTAAATAATAAAGGTTGTCCTATTGTTAAAAATCTCCACTTAAATTTTAAGTCAGATTCATATCAATTATCTCAAGACTCATTGGCTAAAGTTACAGAATTTGCAAACTTTTTAAAGTTATATCCAAAATACAAAGTACAAATTTTTGGATACACAGATAGTATCGGTAAGGCAGATACAAATATGGTATTATCCAAAAAAAGAGTTAATAGTGTCAAAAAAGCACTTGTTGAAAAAGGGATTAATGCTTCACGCCTTGAAGCTATAGGAATGGGAGAAAAAAATCCAATAGGCGATAACTTTGTAAGAGCAGGCCGTAAGTTAAATCGTCGCATAGAAGCTAAATTACTATACTAGTTATAAAAAGTCTACATGTAAATTGGGCTTACATGTAGACTAATTGGAAATTTTACCCAGCAAGGTTATGTATGAGCGAAAAGACAGCAACTGTTAAACAAGATTCACTTTTAAATTCACTTGTTCTTTACACTAAATTATTTCATAAGCCTTTTACAGCAGAAGCCCTGATCGCTGGGCTTCCTTCGTATGATATAGAAAATGGTGATGGACTGTTTACTCTTACTAAATCAAAATCTCTTTTTTCAAGAGCAGCACAGAGAGCTGGACTTAAAAGTACACTTATAGAGCGCCCACTGTCTGACATACTACAGCTTCAACTGCCGATGATTTTACTTCTTAGCAGTAATAATACTTGCATTTTAGAAAAGTTCTCAGATGATAGAAAAGAAGCAAAAATCATATATCCAGAAGGAGATGGGCTAACTTCTTGGGTAAATGTGGATAAATTAGATGCAGAATACTTAGGTTTTGCATTTATGCTTAAAAAAAAGTTTGAATATAATGATAGAAATACTCAAACCTTACAACTAAAACAAAAAGATTGGTTTTGGAGTACACTAAAACTTTCTAGCAAAATTTATCGAGATGTATTATGGGCATCATTGCTTGTAAATATATTTGTCTTGGCAACGCCGCTTTTTACTATGAATGTTTATGATAGAGTTATTCCAAATAATGCCAAAGAAACACTTCTAGTATTTGCTATAGGTATTATTACGGTATATATTTTAGATTTTTTCTTAAAGTTTACAAGAGCTTACATGTTGGAATTAGCTGGAAAGAAAAGTGACATCATCATGTCATCAATCATCTTTGAAAAAGTTTTAGACCTCAAAATGTCAGCACATCCAAACTCAGTTGGTTCTTTTGCAAGTAATTTAAAAGATTTTGAAGCAGTTCGTTCTTTTTTTACAACTGCTACGATGACAGCTATGATAGATCTTCCTTTTGCTCTAATTTTTTTAGCAGTTATCTACTATATAGGTGGATATTTAGTTTTTGTTCCTATAACTACGATGATTTTGATTTTGACTTATGCTCTCATCATTCGAAAGCCATTGCAAGAAGCCATAGAGAGTTCCCACGAAGCAAGTGCCAGAAAGAGTGGAATTTTGATAGAAACTCTTCAAAACATAGAAACAGTCAAATCCATGGGAATGGCTGGAAAGATACAATGGAAATGGGAAGAAACTACAGGCGAGATAGCAAATAAAAATCTCAAATCTCGCATATTGTCTTCTTCGATACCAAATATAACAAATCTTTTTATACAGTTAAATACAGTCTTTGTTGTTGTTTTTGGAGTTTATCTAATAGAAAATTTCGAATTAACAATGGGTGGATTGATTGGCGTTGTAATTTTAACATCAAGAACAGTTGCACCTATGGGACAAGCTGCAGCTTTGATTACAAATTATGCTGATGCAAAAACTTCATACACTATACTAAATGAAATCATATCTAGACCGACTGAGCGACCACATGAAAAAGAATTTGTTAGACGCCCGAAAGCCAAAGGAAAGATAGAATTTCAAGATGTATGTTTTACTTATCCGGGAGCAGAAATACCTGCTTTAGATAAGGTTAATTTTGTTATTAATCCCGGTGAAAAAGTAGCAATTATAGGACGAATTGGCTCTGGAAAGACAACTATAGCTAAGTTAATTTTAAAATTATATGAACCAACAAGCGGCATGATTTTGATTGATGGAATAGATATAGCCCAAATAGACCCAGCAGATTTGCGCTCCTTTATAGGTTATGTTCCTCAAGATGTGCACCTTTTTAATGGTACTATTAAAGATAATATCGTATCATCTGAGCGACATCCACATGATGAAGATATCTTGCATGCCGCGAAAATTAGTGGGGCAGAAGATTTTATACGCACTCACCCTTTGGGTTTTGATATGCCAATAGGTGAAAGGGGTGCGGGACTCTCAGGAGGGCAACGACAAAGTGTGGGAATTGCAAGAGCAATCTTGCAAGATAGTTCTATCATGGTTATGGATGAACCAAGTAATGCTATGGATCAAACCACGGAAGCCAATCTTTTAAAACGCTTTGAAGCTGAATTGAAGCCAAAAACTATGATACTTATAACGCAGAAATTTACACTTTTAAATATAGTAGAGCGTGTAATTGTTATGCATCATTCCAAAATTTTGCTTGATGGAGACAGGGTGTCTGTTATCGCTCAATTGTCAGGTGGAGCGAACAATGGCTAACAAGATAAATAAAAAACTAACTAAAAAAGATTTTGAATTTATGCATAGCTTGAGCTCAGCCATGCTTGAATCTACTCCTAGACGCTTAAGAGCTATTTTGTTTTTTTGGGTCATTGCCATCTTTGCTTTTTTGACTTGGGCGTATTTTGCTCAAGTTGATGAAATTGCAAGAGGAAATGGTAAAATTATTCCTAGTGGAAAAAATCAAATCGTTCAAAATTTAGAAGGCGGTATTGTTGAGGAAATCTTAGTTAAAGAGGGAAGTTTGGTTAAAAAAGGCCAAATATTGGTTAAGATTAATAATCAAAGATCAAAATCTTCATTTGCTGCCAATAATATAAAAGCCAGGTCTCTAAAGGCCAAGATTATCCGCCTCAAAGCTCAAGCTAGCAGTAAAAAATTTACAGCAGATAAAAAACTTGATAAAGAAATACCACAATTAATAGCAAATGAAAAAAGCCTATATGACTTAAATATTAAAGAATTGAACTCAAAAGTTGATGCCTTAAAAGAAAAATTAAAACAAAGAAAACAAGAGTTACTTGAGGCTAGAACGCATGTCAGTCATCTGAGGGATGCTTATAGTATGATTAGCGAAGAAGTTAAGATGACGGAGCCTATGGTAAAAAAAGGTATCCGCTCTAAGATCGATTTTTTAAAACTCAAAAGAGAGGCTAATAGCATAGAAGAAAGATACCGCTCTACTAAAGAGTCAATTCCAAGATTAAAATCTGCGATAAAAGAAGCTTTAAATACCATAGATTCGACTAAATTTCTTTTTCAAAGTGATGCAAAAACTAAACTCAATGATGCTATAGCCCAGCTTAAAGAAATAAATGCAAATAATATAACATACCAAGATCAAGTAACTCGTACACTTGTGAAATCCCCTATGAAAGGTATTGTAAAGAATCTTTTTATTCATACTGTTGGAGGAGTCATAAAACCAGGTGCTGACATAATGGAGATAGTCCCAAGTGAAAAAACTTTGCTTGTTGAAGTCAAAATCAAACCCTCTGACATCGCCTTTATTTACTATGGGCAAAAAGCTAGCGTAAAATTTTCTGCTTATAATTTTTCTATTTATGGAGGATTGGAGGGTAAAGTTGTGCTTATAAGTCCAGATACCATAAAAGACAAAAAAGATAAAACTTTTTATACTGTACGGATTAAAACAAATCAAAATTATATAGATTATAAAGGTAAAAAACTCAAAATCATCCCAGGTATGACCACAACTGTCAATATTATCACTGGTAAAAAATCGATTTTAGATTATATTTTAAAACCTATTTTGAAGACTAAAGAAAATATGTTTACTGAGCGATGACATAACATGAAAACAATTCTTTATAGTGATGATGTAAATTTAATTTGTTATTGGGAAAAATCCCTTAATTATGATTGCATCATCGTAGATGATATTCAAAAACTAAAAAAGATAGAATCTAGCTTTATTATTATGAATTATTGTATTTGCAGCTCTACATGTAAAGACTTGATAGCAGATTTAAACAAACTTGGTAATTCCGTAATGGTTATGCACCGTGTTCCAGATATAAAGACTGCGAAAGAGTTATTGAAAAGTGGAGCAAAAGGTTATGGTAATGCGCTTATGAGTGAGCACTATATAATATCTGCTAAACAAACCATACAAGAAGGCATGGTTTGGTTACATCCAGAATTCACAACTCAATTAATCATAGAGATTCCTACTATTGAGTCAAATAAACAAAAAGAACAACTTGAGAAATTAACCCAAAGAGAGGCTGAAGTTGCACTTTTGCTTAAAGACGGAGATACTTATAAAAGTATAGCAGATAAATTAAATATCACCCCAAGAACTATTAAAGCACATGCACAAAGCATTTACTCAAAACTTAATACAAAAGATAGATTAGCCCTAGCACTTCTGCTTAGATAAATTTTGCTGTCCCTGTGGACAATAGATTTAGTCCTGCAATTTATATATAATCATTAAAAATATAAAAGGCACATTATGGCACAAGCAATTGGAACAGTAAAAACATTAACAGGCAAATTTTTTGCAAAAGAATCATCAGGTGATGTGATTGAATTAAAAATTGGTGATGAAATCACACAAGGTATGATAGTTTTTGGAGGCGATGAAAATTCAGCAACTTCAAAGATAGATATACAGATTATATCAAATGACAATATAATGACTTTAAGCGGTACACAAAGTCAACTATTTGATATATCCATGATAGAACAACAAGGACATACGGAAGAAATAGGAATTTCCACAGATAGTATTAATGCAGCTCTTGATTCTAATATGCATAATCAAAATATGCAAAACAATCAAAATAGTCATGATAGTTTGCTTGCTGAGAGTGCTCAAGGTGTAGAAAAAACGCATGAAGCTGATGGAAATCAACACTTTGATGCAAGAACAGGCAATGTAGTAGATGTAAACAGTAATTTACATAGTGCAAAATTTGTAAGTTCAGATATTGATGTGAATTCTAGGTTTGATGCACGAACCGGAGATATGACAGATATAAATAGTGACCTTCGTGATGCTACATTTAAAAATCCTGATTTTATTCATCATCCAAAATCGATTGTTCAACACACAGAAATATTGATAGATGATGTAACTAGAAATGAAGATCAAGAGACTATGACTTTTACGGTTAGACTCACTGCTCCAATAGGAACAGATGTAAGTTTTGATTATACAACTGCTAGTGATACCGCTACTTCTGGACTTGATTTTACGCCAACCAGTGGAACAGCAATAATCCCAGCAGGAAGTTCAACATTCATAATTACAGTTCCTATAACAGATGATGTTATCGTAGAAAACAGTGAACAATTTTTTATAAATTTAACAAACCCTAGCTCAAATTTAACTATTATAGATAATCAAGGAATAGGAACTATTCTTGATACAGGAGGTGAGCCAAACTTAGACAGTGTTACAATAAAACTAATATCAACAGACATAAACGGAAATGAAATAGCACCAGCCACAATAGCAGAAGGTGACACAGCATACTATAAAGCAATCTTAATTGACCCATCAGGTAATCCAATAACAACTGCAACAGGAAATGTAGATATTACATTTAGTGACAAAACAGCAGTAAGAACAGGAACAACAACAGATGGAGAACTGGACTTTACCGGAACTAATCAAACAGTAGCTCTGAATACAGTATTTACAGCAGCAGCCAATGATGATTACCTCTCAGACAATGGAGAGAAATTTAATGTTCAAATTACAGACAACACATACTCAAACGCAGCAGCTTATGAAAATGTAATTACAGACACAACCCCAGTGATAACAACAATCACAGATGACACAGGAACACCAAACACTCCAAATGATGGACCAGAAACAACCCACGAATCAGTAATTATTAAATTAATAGCCGCAGATGCGAGCGGTAATGCAATAACAGATGGAAGTGGTAATTATGTATTAGCACAAGATGTAAAAGAAGGAGACAGTGGACACTATATTGCTTTAGCATTCCAGCCAAACTCAACACCGAGTCCATCTACAATAATCACATCAAACGGAACAGTACAAGTAAGCTTCACAGATAGTTCTGCAACTGGAGCCAATACTCAAACAACAATAGATGGAACTCAAGATTATGATAATTCTGTACAAACAGTTACCATAGGAACAGCATTTAGTACAGCTACATTTGATGATTATATAGCAGACAATGGAGAAACATTTAATGTTAGTATAGACAATGGAACTTACATACCGCCAACTCCTACAACAGGATATGAGAATGTTCACATAGATACTACTCCAGTAATAACAACAATCACAGATGGAGCAAATGATAGTACTCCAAATGAGAATGTTGATACAGTGTATGTTCAACTTACAACAAACGATACCGTAAAAGAACAAGATGGAGGCATCCTAACACATGAACTTCATCTCGTAGACAAAGACGGCAATGCAGTAAACTTGGCAACAGGTGAAACCATAGAAGTAACCCTGGCATATAATCCAGATACTACAGAAGCTGCAGACTTCAGCACAAAAACAACTACAGTTACCATAACAGGTGATGGCGGAAGCAACTATAGCTTTAACAATACCATTGTAGATGACTTTTTAAATGAAGGTGATGAATCTTATACAGTAAAAATAGCTTCCATCTCAAATAAAGGAACCTACTTTGAAAATGTAGAGATAGATACAAGCAACAATAGTGCAACAGGAACTATCACAGATGCAAAAACAGGAAATGATGAAATACCAAACCAAGATGTTGATACGGTATATGCTTCTATCATAGGACCAGCAAATGTCAATGAAGGTGATACAACTACTATTTACACAGTTCAACTCTTAGATAAAGATGGTAATCCTGTAACTGTCACAAACAATACGGATGTAACAGTTAAATATGAAAACATATTAACACAAGACGGTGATACACAATATAATAATAATGACAACATTACAGTGACTATAAATGCAAGTGGATCAACAGGAACATTCACAGTAGATACTATTAGTGATTATATGGCTGATAATAATGAAGATTATAAACTAACTATTACCAATGTAAATACTACAGAGTTTGAGAATATCAATATCAGCGGATATACAGATACAAATGGAACTCTACATGTAGACACTATCACTACAACAATCACAGATGACACAGGAACACCAAACACTCCAAATGATGGACCAGAAACAACCCACGAATCAGTAATTATTAAATTAATAGCCGCAGATGCGAGCGGTAATGCAATAACAGATGGAAGTGGTAATTATGTATTAGCACAAGATGTAAAAGAAGGAGACAGTGGACACTATATTGCTTTAGCATTCCAGCCAAACTCAACACCGAGTCCATCTACAATAATCACATCAAACGGAACAGTACAAGTAAGCTTCACAGATAGTTCTGCAACTGGAGCCAATACTCAAACAACAATAGATGGAACTCAAGATTATGATAATTCTGTACAAACAGTTACCATAGGAACAGCATTTAGTACAGCTACATTTGATGATTATATAGCAGACAATGGAGAAACATTTAATGTTAGTATAGACAATGGAACTTACATACCGCCAACTCCTACAACAGGATATGAGAATGTTCACATAGATACTACTCCAGTAATAACAACAATCACAGATGACACAGGAACACCAAACACTCCAAATGATGGAAATGAGCCAAACCATGAAGCTGTTCAAATACAATTAGTATCAGCAGATACAAATGGTGATCCTATAGTAGATGGAAGTGGAAATTATGTCTTAACACAAAATGTAAATGAAGGAAACAGCGGACACTATATAGCTTTGGCATTTGCACCAAATACCACTCCAAGCCCTGCAACTCAAATAACATCAAATGGAACGGTTACTGTAAGCTTCTCTGATAATACGGCTACAGGAGCAGCATCTCAAACAACCATAGACGGAACACAAGATTATGACAATAATTCGCAAACGATAACAATAGGTCAAGCTTTTACAACAGCTACATATGATGACTATATGTCAGACAATGCAGAAACATTTAATGTATTTATAAACAATGGAAGCTATGCACCAACTTCAGGAGGATATGAAAATGTATCCATAGATACAACCCCTGTTGTTACTACTATCACAGATGATACAGGAACACCGACAAACTTAACAGATGGACCAGAGCCAACCCACGAAACAGCAAGAGTAGTCTTAGTGGCTACTGATGCGGCAGGGACCATATCTGCTACAAATGGTGTTTTAAATATTATCGATACAAATAGTGTAGCCGAAGGTCATGATTTTTATTATAAAGCTGTAGCAATAGATGCAGATGGAAAAGTACTGACAAACCAAAGTGGAAATGTTGATGTCTCTTTTGTAGATAACTCAGCTACAAGTGGTGCAGGCGATGCAAGTGATGATTATACCCATACTACTACAAATATAGTTATAGGAACGGTATTTAGTGCAAAAGCTATAGATGATTTTACCTCAGATACATCTGAAAAATTCACTGTTAAAATTTCAAATCCAACTTTGAGTGATTATGAAAATGTAGAGGTAGACTCAGGCCATGATATAGTTACTTCAACCATAACAGATGATATATCATTTGGAAGGCCTGATAATGCATATGTAGATGAGGATAATTTTGACATTACTGATGCAAATTCACATTTGCAAGGAGGAAAACTTGATTATGGTGGAGTAGCAGATGCAGATGGTAATAGCAGTAGTGGAGCTCCTACTTTATTCAATATCACTACAACTGCAGGTAAAGATGATTATTCATTAGCTTTTGATAGTAGTGTTGCTCCATCTTTAACATCTGGTGGAGTAGTGGTAGATTATGATTTTTCTACTGCTGGAACTGTCATAGGATACCTTCATGGCGGAGATAGTACAAATGATAAAGTTTTTGATGTTATTTTAGATAAGCATAATGCAGGTGGTAGTGACGATGGATATACATATACTCAATACAAAAATATAGACCATCCTCTAGTTAATGCTGATGATACTGTTACTCTAACTTTTGGATACCAAATCACTGATGATGGAACTACAAGTCATACAGAAAATTTCAATGTTGTAGTAAATGATTCTATGCCAAAGGCAGGAAGTCAAAGCTTAATAACAAACGAAGACTCAAGTTTGCCTATCGTGATTAGTGATGAATCTTTTGCAAGTGGAAGTATTAATCTTGATAATGGTGTAGATGGAGCAACTGATGTTGCAAGTGGAAGTACTATTAATATATATGATGTGGGTAAAGATGATATTGTCGGGATTTTGTTGAATAATGGTGATGGAACCTTGACATTTACACCAACTCATAATTATAGCGGTTCAACAAATGGTTTTACATACAGTGTAAGTGATACTGACGGTGATACGGCGACAGGATCGGTAGGATTGAGTGTTACTCCTATAGCGGATGCACCAAGTATTATAGTTGAAAATATAAATACTACGGAAGATAATGACAATACTCAAGAGGGAGCAAACTCTGTTGCATTAAAACTGCACACTCCTGTTTTAAGTAATGATCAACTGGATATAAATAATCAACACGGGTCAGATTCCAGTGATCACGCCGAGAGACTAGGCTATGTTACAATTTCTTTTAATGCCGGAGTAGATGGTGCGATTATTGAAAAAGCAGATGGTACGGATCTCTTTACCATTGGAGCTAATACACAGCCAATGAAAATTTATATAACTCCTGATGGAAATGAAAATACGGATTATCACTATACAGGACTTGATCAAAATGCTACGGGAGTCATAAAACTTACACAAACTGAATATGACAACTTACATATCATCCCTTCCGAAGATAATGCTAAAAATATTAATTTAACCATATCTATAACATCATATGAGGTTAATGACTCGGGTGTTCCTTTGGATATCAACAGTGCTACATTGAGTGAAACAACAACAGCAATGGAAGTGGTTGATGTTCAAGCCGTGACAGATGATATTACACTGCTTTATAATCAGCAAGGCACCGAAGGTGGTTCAGACAATACAGATTATACGCATGTCAGCGGAGATGAAGGCGCTATCAGAACTATCGATTTAGGAGCACTTTTAGATGCAACTTCCGGAGATTTAGATGGTAGCGAACACCGCTCATATACAATCAGTGGAATTCCTGAGGGTACTATCATAAGCGTAAGCGGTGTTCAAACAGCAGTAGCAGCCGGGCAAACCAGCGCAACAGTTGATTTTCCTGACAATACTGTTGCCAATCCGACATTTACCATGACCTTGCCGGATCAATACAGCGGCACGGTTAACGCGACTATTACACTAAAAGCTGTTGATACCGATAGTGATTCAACCGGAACTATAGCAGAAAAAACAGCATCGGTAACATTTGATATAACAGTTAATCCGGTTGCAGATACCGTGACACTTCAGGTAGCACAGGCATTTGGTGATGAAGATGCGGGGAGATTGACCGGTAATACTGCAAAGGATTCTAATGCAGCAACAATCAATGATGCTGCAAATGGAATTGATTTAGACATTAAAGTGACTAGTGAAGATACAGATGGTAGCGAAACATATACGGTTACTATAAAAGATATACCTGATGGCGGGGAGCTTTACTATAACGGAATTTTAATAAGCAAGGACACTGCTTCAGGAAGCGGTTTGATGATTACAGATGTGGGAATGGATAGCAACGGTGGTTCAGCTTGGAAAGTACAAATAGATGATTTTGATAACAACGCTCCTTTAAAATTTATCCCACCTCACAATAGTGACAATGATTATAATTTTACAGTTGATTCCTATTCGGTTGATTCAGGTGGCCATAATAGCTCAGCAAATACGCAATCTTTAATTATGAATATTCAGGTAGATGGTGTAGCCGATATTCCAATTCATGATAATTTGGCAACCGTTCAAGTTGCTGATGAAAATGGAGATAACAAAACATTTAACGCTACAGCAACAGAAGGCAGTACAGTTGCTCTTAAAGATGTGTTATCTGATGCTGCGAATCTTAGCTCATATGATACGGATGGAAGTGAAACTTTGAGCATCAAAATCATCGGATTAGAGAGTGGGTTTGACATCGTCGGAAATGGCGCTACTCTTATAAGCGGAAGCGGATCAAGCAGAGTTTGGTTTGTTGATTTGGCACATTTTCAAAACGGAGATGTTCAACTTTCATCCCCGACAAATTATGCAGGTGAAATTGACTTTAAAATGGCAATGGTCACAACTGAAACAGAGGGAGACAGTAAAACCCATCCTACTCAAGATATCTCGGTGATGATAACTCCTATCGCTGATACCGCGACAGTGAACAGTAGTGATACTCAAAACGAAGATCAAACAAAAACATTAGATTTTACATTTGCAAGTCCGGACACTGATGGGGCAAGTGGTGGTGAAGAGATGTTGAAATCATTTAGTATAGATATGGATACGGTTGATAATAACATCATTTTGACCGGTTCTAATAGCGGTGTTCTCAATAGTTTCGGCGTAGTTAATTTAAGTGTTGCAAACGGAGTACTTGAAACAGTTACAGCTACTCTTCCTGAGGATTCAAATATGAATGGGGGATACAATTTTAACATATCCTATACATACGAAGATATAGCAAAAGATGCAGCAGGCAATACTTATGTTGATACGAAAATAGTAAGTAATAAAAACTATGTTGTTACCGTAACTGCAGTAACAGATGGTATTGATATGAGTACAACTACGACTACTACGACAGGTGATAATTCCGTAGATGCCGATGGAAGTACCGTGCATGTAATTGATAGCGGAGCGTTTACAAAAACTATCAGTATAGCAGGGATTGACAGTGACGGAAGAGGGCATTTGGATTATGATGGAAGTGAACAGTTTACGCGCATAACTGTCTCAGGTGTGCCTGAGGGAATTGCCGTTGGCGGAAGTGATGGAACTTATGCAGGAGATACTGGAGCAGGAAATTACTCCGGTTTTTGGTATGTTAATATTCCAAATGAAACGATAGATGGAAGTACGACTTATGATCTTGCTTTTGATGTAAATGGAAATTTGAATCAATCAGATGTGCCATATAGTGTAACCATCACAGCATTCAGTGAAGATGCAGGCAATGGAGTTGAGCAATCGGACAATCAATCATTTGACCTATATATTGATCAACATATAGGAGGAACAGGTGGAACTCCGGCTGTAATCACACAGTTTTATCAAGATATTGACCAAGATGGCATACACGATCATGACTATGAAGTAAGCACCGTTTCGGATACAAATATCACAGATGGTGATGCTTATACAAATAGTGTTCTTAGAGAAGATACTGCGTTTCTACTTAGTGAAGTTGTGCATGTGGCTACAGATGATGCAAGTAGCGATTTTTCCATTACGCTTAAAAATATTCCGAATGGTGTTACGGTAGAGGGAATGACATATAATGCACAAGGCGATTTCTATACGATAAGCGGAAACGGCAATCAGCAAGCAGTGGTTGATATGCTACAATCCATAAAAATTACTCCGGCGTCAAATGCAAATACTAATGCAAATAATATTTCAGGCAGTGATCTTGATTTTGATATATCTCTAACCACTTATGCGGGAGATAGCAGCCACAATGCACTGATAAACTTCAGCGGTTCAGTTCTCCCTATAACTGATGCGATGGATTTGACAACGGTAAATGATGGAACTACAAATGAAGATGTAGTTCAAGATTTTAGTATCACACTTGATAACAGTGCAGATAGAGCAAATACTACTATAGTTGATGGTAAGACTTATGTGCATCTAAGTGAAAACTATACTGATATACAAGGAAGTGATGGAGCAAACGGTACGCTTAAGTTAGATGGCAATATTATACTTGCAACATCCGTTTCGGGAGTTAGTGGAATTCCTGATGGAGATTATTATGTAATCAGCGGAGTCTCTTATAACGATACTTTAAACTTTACCTTTACTCCTGCAATAAATAGAAATGGCTCTGTCACAGTCGATACATATGTTAAAAATATAGAAGCTGAGGATTGGAATCCATATAATACAACTGAGATGATATCACACTCAACCACATCTTTTGATGTGCTTGCAGCAAGAGATGGTTACACTTTTGATGCGACTACAAATCCATCTGTCGGAGATGAAGATACTATGGTACAAGTGTCAGTGGCGGTAAGTGATCCTGATAGCTCTGAACTTCTCACTTCAGTTTCGCTTGACAAGATTCCAAATGGATTTTTAGTCTATTATGGGGGCGATGAGGGTAGTGCTGTGATGGCTCAAAACATCGGTGTAAACGGCACCATGACTATGCAGATGACTTATGGTGTTGATGAGACGGTAGATTATAATCTTTGGAATATACCATTAGATAACGGGGTTATGCCGGCATATATAGGTATAAAAGCACCGCAAAACTGGTCAGGAGTTATACCAAATGTAGAGTTTCATGCTGTTGATGATAGTGGAGATGTAAACACAAATCCATTTGATATAACTTTTACCCCTGTTGTTGATGATATAACTATAAATCCTACTCAAACATTTGGTGATGCCGGAGATGATATAGCTCTAAAACTCAATGCAAATGCAGTTGATCTTGATGGTAGCGAAACCGTGACGGTAACTTTGCATGGATTAGGGACAGGTGCTTCATTTAAAACCGATGGGGCAGAAACGATTGCTACTTATGATAGTGGCACGGATACTTATACGATAAATGATATTTCAGCTATTCATATAAATGATGTAACATTTACACAATCACCTATGAGTGGATCAATACATGTGACAGCCCAAATGTTCGAACATGGAATTGCAGCCGGAAGTGCGATTGTCAGTGATAATTTTGATGTTAAAATCAACACGGTCATACCTACAAACGGAGACGATACTTTACTCTACAGTGGTAATGATATAGACGCCCTTGGTGGAGTAGATACGATTATATTAAAAGCCGATGGTATATTAGATTTTACTAAATTACACAATGTTGAGGTTATTGACTTAGCCCCTAATGGAACACACACGATAAGTAATCTAACATTAACTGATGTTTTAAATATCACAGATTTCAATCACACCTTAACTATAAATGGTGATTCCACTGATGATGTAACAACTGTTGATAAGACAGGATGGAGCGAAACTAGTCAAAGTAGTGCTGCTGGTGTTACAACACATGTATATAACAATGATACCACATCGGATAGCATAACTTTAAAAGTAGAAGATCAGATAGATCATACTGGTTTATAGAAGTAAAAGCCCAATATCTGACACACGGAATATCCGTGATGTCAGATAGATGGTTTGGCTGTCTCTAGAAGTTTATTAATTTTACCTAAAATTAAATTTACATGAACTTTTAAATCATAATATTCACCCATATATGAGAGTGGAATATTACTATCTTTTTCTATCTTATCAAACATTTTTTCTAAATCTTTTTTTATTTGTACCAACTCTTTTTTATCGACGGTTTCAAGTTTTGAATCTATTGCATGAAGTGTTTTGTACCATTTGTAGATTTTTGAGCGAATTTTCCATCTATATAAAGGCAGAATTCCTTTCAATAAAGGAAAAAGAAGAACAAGCAGAGGAACAAGTATAACAACGAGTCTGTCTATCGTACTAGCAATCCAAAATGGAAATATTTTTTGTAAAAAACTATCGCCTTTTATGAGGTAATTTTTTGCATCTTCACTCATAGGAATTTGTGTATATTTTGATGTCGGAAACTCATTTAGTGTTGAAAATATAGAAGCGGGAGAATGAACTTTTTTAGCAGCTTTTAAAAGTAATCTTATCAAATCAGGATTTAAAGTTTTTGTAGCAACTAGGGTGGCTGTAGTTCCTAGCAGCGTTATATTTTGACTTGGTATATTTTTTTCCAAACTAATCACTCCTTCACCGAGAATTAGAGGCGAGAGGTAAGAAAATCTTTTACTATAAGCTTGCGCTCTTATAAAGCTAAATAATTTTAAATTTTTATCTTCTAGCATATTTTGTATTTTGCTAGAACTTGCAGAAATTACAGTAAAAAGTGCATCAATCTTACCTTGGTCTAGGGCATCTTTTGGATTTTCTCCTTTTAGATCAACAAATTGTGTATTTGTTCCATCTACATTGTTTTCTTTCAATAAAAGAAGAGCTAAAGCTCTAGTACCACTTCCAATATCACCGATATAAAGTTTTTTTCCTTTTAATTGATACAGATATTCAAGATTTTTACCCTTTTTATAAAAAATCCAAAGTGGCTCGTAATATATACTACAAAGTGACATTAAGTTTGACATATCTTTTTTACTTGCAGTTCCTCCTTGTACAAAAGCTACATCTACTTCATGATTTTCCAACATAGATAGTGCTTCTACGGAGCCAGCAGTTGGAATAACTTGCAAATCAAATTTATCTTTTGCTAATATTTTATGATAGATTGTAGCAAACTTATAATATGAACCACCGGTTTTCCCGGTTGCTATTTTGATAGTTTTTGGCGGAGGAGGAGCTATAAATTGGTATGAAACAATACCCACAATCAAAATTATAACTATAGAGCCTAAACCAATTTTGCACCATTCACATTTCATGTTTTATTCCTTTTTGCGTAAAATTCTTTTTTAAATTCAGCAAATTTATTTTCCAATATCGATTCTCTTATCTGTTTCATCAAATTTAGATAATAATATAAATTATGTAGAGTTGCAAGCCTGAAATATGTTAATTCTCTAGCTCTAAATAAGTGATTTAAGTATCCTCTGCTATAATTTTTACATGTATGACAATTACACAAAGAATCAATAGGATTTTCGTCTAGTTTATATTTTGCTGCCTTGATATTTATCTTCCCAAAAGATGTAAAGAGTGTGCCATTTCGCGCATTTCTAGTTGGCATCACACAATCAAACATATCAATACCTCTACTCACATTTTCCACTATATCTTCAGGTGTCCCAACGCCCATAAGATATCTTGGTTTATCGCGAGGCATAAATGGAGTTGTGTACTCAACCGTATCGTACATTTGTTGATTTAGTTCTCCAACACTCAACCCTCCTATGGCAAATCCATCGTAGTCTTCCATAGCACATAGTTCGTTTGCAGAGATTTTTCTAAACTCTTTGTCTGTTCCGCCTTGTATAATTGCAAAAATATTTTGATGGACTCCTATACCTTTTTCTTTTTGAGACAGGTGGTAGTCTATCGCCCTTTGTGCCCAAGAAGTCGTTCTTTGAATGGACAGTGCAATTCTCTCCTTTGTGGCAGGAAGGGCAACCAAATCATCTAGTATCATCATTATGTCTGAATTTAGATTGTAGCCAATATCCAAAACTTTTTTTGGCGTAAAATAGTGCATAGAACCGTCAATATGAGATTTAAATTTTATCCCATTTTCGTCTTGTTTTGAGTTGTTGCTGAGGCTAAATGCCTGAAAACCACCGCTGTCTGTCAAAAAACTATTTGGAAATTTTGTGAAACCGTGCAGTCCACCAAAATATTTTACAATTTCATCGCCTGGTCTTAGATAAAGATGGTAAGTATTGCCAAGTATTATTTGTGCACCCAACTCATCCACTAAATCTTGCGCATCCAAACTTTTCACACTTCCAACAGTACCAACAGGCATAAAAACAGGAGTTTGTATAGTGCTATGTGTAGTTTTAATAGTGCATGCTCTTGCATTATTATCTGTATTGTCTATTTGAAATGTCATATTTGGTATAATATCCTTATTTTGGAGTTATTGATAAAAAAGTTATATTTTCTAGTGTATTTTAGCGAAATAAACTTTGACTTCGCATTGGAGACGCCCTTCAGATTCATGGCGAATAAATATTGCCATCCCTTTTGGGTTATTTGCTTTTTCGTATTCTAGTGAAAAAAGTGTTTTAATATGTTCTAGTGATTCTCCTGCTAACATAGCATCGCCAAGATTACATGTAAACCAAGTATTCATCTTTCTAAAACTCCTAGCTAGTTCTTTATATAAATCATCAATTGCCTTGCTTTCTTTCTGTGCCAACAAGCCAATATGCAATTGCTAAACTAACTACCACAATAGCAATGATTAAGAGTTCATTGGCTTTCTCAGGAGATAATGAGTAAATCAATATTTTTCTAATAAGTGCTGCCATGGCCAGCATAATAAATGCACCCATAGCAAAACCTTTACCCTGAAGGTGGTTTAGCTCTTCTTGGATTAGTTCAATAGTTGCCCACAAAACCAATAAACTGCCTAATACTGTAAGAATACCTTTTTCTATACTTATATTTGAGAAAAATAATAGATAAATATCATAAACAAATAAGCCAATGGCAAAAAAGGCAACAAGAGCCAAAGCACCCGCAAGAAATAAATTAGTATAAGAATGAAATTTTTTCAAACCTAGTAAAATTGTTTTCTCAAATTTTGATAAAGATAGAAATTTACTTAATTCCTCTTCTCTATAAGAGCTTGTGAGCACATCAAGGTTCATATCTATTATCTTTTCAACAGCTATAATTTCTTTAACATGTTGCTCTTTATCTTTGAACTCTTCTTCAATATTTTGCAAAACAAAGGTTCTGACAAAAGTAAATGCAGAGTTTACATAATGTGTTGGTAAACCAATTTTAACATGAACCCCTCCTATCTTATATAGGTACATAAAATAAGGCATATCATATTTGCCACAAAATAAATTGATAAACCATTCTTCTATTTTTTTGCGATGGTGGGCGATAATATCTTTGTTTTTTAAAAAATCGGCAGTTTCTCCGAATCCCCAAATATAATCATAAAATTCATCTATGAATTTATTTGCAAGTTTTTTCATACGAGGTTGAAGGTTTTGCAGTATTTGAGCTTCTTCTTCTGTAAATTTATAATGTGCTGTTAAAGTGTTATATTGTTGCATTTTTTACCTTTTTAATATTATACTACAACTTAAAGATAAATATACTCATCGTTTTTTATGTTTAACTAAATAGTGCAATGTTTTTCAACAATAACAACGGCTTGGTTATGCTGCCTAGATCTTCAAATGGAACATGCTGAAAATAATGTACTCTCAACTATTTCTCCTTTTATATTTTGTCGTTTTTGTTTATATTATCTATTTGAAATGTCATATTTGGTATAATATCCTTATAAATGGAGTGATAATGAAAAAAATTCTTATACTTGCTGATGGTATTTTAGCGAAATATTTTTTAGAAAGAGTTATGGAGTTGCAACACGGTGAAAATCACTATAGTGTTGTTTCTTATAATAGCAAAACAATTCCAGATATTAAACCTGAGAATTTTAAATTTTATGATTTTGACCCAACTAGTTTTGAAAAATTATCTTTAGTTCTTAATGAGGAATTTTACCAGATAATGATTGTGGTTTCAAGCAAAATAGATGCTATAGCTTCATATCAAAATGCAAGAAAAATAAACAGTGAGATACAAATTGTTATGATTGACAGGTGGGGAATAACTTATAATGATAAAAGACTTTATCTCGTAGATTCCAGGGAAGTTTTATCTTCTCGTTTTGCAGATTATTTGCCGGATATGCCAGTAATCGCTCAAAATGTTGGTTTGGGAAAAGGTGAGATTATGGAAGTAAGAATTCCTGTGGGAAGTTCTTATGCATATAGACATCTTGGTAATATAGAGCAAACGAAATGGAAAATTGCAGCTATATATAGGGCAAATAATCTAATCCTTCCAAGAGATTCTTTGATGATTTTGCCAAATGATGTGTTGCTTATCATCGGAAATCCAAATGTTTTAAGAAGTGTTTATGAGAGTGCAAAAAAAGAGATTGGTCAATTTCCTTATCCCTTTGGTCAGGTAATTTATTGTTTCATTGATATGCTGAGTATGAGTGAAAAAGATATAGATATTGTGTTAAACGATGCAATGCTCTTGCATTCAAAGATTAATTCTAAACGCTTACATGTAAAGGTTATCAACCCTACATGTTCAAAACAATTCGAAAAAATTAAAAGCTATGAAAGTAAATATATAAGTATTAATATTGATTATTTCAAAAATAATACAAAAGAAATAATAAAAAAAGATGCACAAAATTTAGATATTGGATTAATTGTAGCTAGACAGAATTTTTTTATTAAATATATAAAAACGCTTTTTGAGATTAGAAAACCAATATTTAAGATAGGAATTTGGGGATTTTCAGAATTAAAGGAAGCAGTTATTCTTGGTAGTAATAGTGAAGATATTGAAAAGGAATCATCTGTCATATTTGATTTTTCTACGCAACTAAATTTAAAGATAAAACTATATAATTTTAAACCAGAAGAGTTGAACATGGATGATGAATTGAGTGAACATTTTAATAATCTTTCTAAAATTTTCAATAAAGAAGTTGAAATAATTGATTCCAAAAAAAATCCACTTATAAAACTTAGATTTAAAAAAGATATATTGCAATTTATTCCTTTTAGTAAAAGAGTAGCACACTCGAGCATATTTTCGATTTTTTCAACAGATATGGAAAAGTTGTA
>CAZYTB010000030.1:0-22248 GCA_964650375.1 uncultured Campylobacterales bacterium
GTCTAACCCTGACCCCTAAGTCAAAGTTTAACCCTGACCCCTAAGTCCTGACCCCTAAGTCAAAAGTTTAACCCTGACCCCTAAGTCCTGACCCCTAAGTCATCAACCCTTTTTTACTAAGGGACTATGATTTTGAAGTACCAGAATATTTTAAAAATCTATTAGAACTAAAAGAAGATTCAAATACGATGGTTTTTAATACGATGATAATATCAAATCCCATAGAAAATTCAGTCATACATTTCATTGCTCCTCTGGTTTTTAATACTGATAAAAAATATGTAGCACAAGTTTTACTTGATGGAAGCAAATATAAAGATTATGGATTAGTTGAAAGTATATCTAGCTATATAGGTAAACAACAGGACTGATTATATACTTAATTTAAACCAAGCTTAAGCTTATAAATAGTAGCATATAAGTGCAACAAGGTTGGGTGGTTGGGTTGCCAAATTTTACTAAATGTGAAATATTGCAGTAAAATTACTCTTATGATATCATATATTCAATCCATCCTTGTAAATAAATATGCTTAAAAATTTATGAGCAGATAACTTAAAGGATGATTAAATTATGAGCACTACAAAAAAATACAAAAACAACCTGAGGTTTTTAATTTTAACTTTTCTTCTTGTGTTTATTTCAAACTTATCTCTAAGAGCTGATACTTTTCAAATAGATTTAAGCTCATATATATCTATGCCAATAACAACAGTAGAAGTATCACTACCATTTCAAACAAATATAACAATCAAAAATGAAAATATAGTTGGCAATACTATTCTTGATGGTGCAGGCGCATCGATAAAATACCATATTCCTGCTGGTTCAAGTTTTACCAATGGCAATTATACAGGAACCGGGTGGACTTGCAATAGTGCAGTTGATGGCAGTGGGGATTTATCGTGTACTTATGGAAATTCTCTAACCAACGGGCAAACCTCAAATCTTTTAACTATTACTTTAACTGCTCCTTCAAACACAGGAACTTCAACTCCAACGGCAACTGTTACAGCAACAACAACAGATGCCAATACCGGCAATAATACATCAAGCACAACGGTAGAGTTTGGCAAATCAAACTTACATGCCACAAAAACTGCTTCCAAAACACCGCTTCAACTCAATGAAGCATTTACATATACGATCAATGTCAAAAATCCAGACAATGGAACTAATCCAACAGTAACAGCAAGAAATGTCCAGATAGCTGATACTCTTCCAAGCCAAATATCATTTGTGTCTTTTGCTTCAATCCCAAGTAGCTGGAGCTGTTCGCAAGCATCAGGAACTATCAGTTGTAGTGGATTAAATTTAGCAGTTGGCACCAGTAAATCCTTGATTATTAATGCAAAAGCAACAGCAGGCGGCACAAATATAACAAACACTGTGATAGTAACTGCTGATTCAGCTGATTACAATGCTCCTATCAGTGCAAATGCTTCTGTTAATGTTCAACTGGCTGATATAGTTTTAACTTCATCCCTTATAGGAGGAATCGACGCCTCCAATGCGGCAGTTAGAAGCAATGTGACCTATAGATTACATATCATGAACAATGGTGCAAGCCCTGCTTATGATGTAAATGTAACAGATACTTTGCCAAGTGGTGTTACTTTTGTGCAAAATAATAGTAGTGCAAATTGGACTTGTAGCGGTACTACTACTATAAACTGTACTTTAAATGAGACAAGTTTATCAAACAGTGAATCTTATGATTTGGACCTAAATGTAACTATGCCAGCCACTCATGGACAGATTACAAACAATGCTACAGCTTACACAACATCAGCCGAAAGTGATACAAATAATCATAGCTCCTTAACAACTTATGTGAATGGAGCAGATTTAAACATAGCAAAAACACCTGATAATGGAAGTGCTGATATCGGTACAAATTATATTTATACCATAAAAGTAACAAATAATGGATTGACAGATGCACAAGGCGTAAAAGTAACAGATACGCTTGATAGCAGTATGACTTATGTAAGCGACTCTCTTGGTTGTGGTAAAGCATTGACTGATTGTAGCTTAGGAACCATAGCTGCAGGAGCTCATAAGTCTTTTACGGTAACAGTCACTATGCCTACAAACAGTTTAAATGATGTCACAAACAGTGCAAATGTCACTACTATAACAGATCAGGAAAACAATACTCAAACAAGTGATACTGCAATCACTCATATAACTGGACCGAACTTAAATATTACAAAAGATGCCAATGTTACAGAAGTTGGTCTAGGGAAAACTTTTTCATACAGCATAAATATTCAAAATGTAAATACAGCAGATGCAACTAACGCGGACATAGAAGACCAACTGCCATCAGGCGTAACTATCACAAGCATCTCTCCGGATGGTTGGAATTGTCCATCAACTCCAATTACCGGTACTTTCCATTGTACTAAAACAACTGTCCCTGGTGGCGCAAACAATACACTTATTTTTACTGCCACAGCACCAACAAGTACAACAGGAAACATACAAAATACAGCCACTATAAGTCACTCTTTAAATTCAAATGACGGAAGCGATACTGCGATTGTAAATGTAACAGGTGTGACACTCGATATACTCAAAACTGCAAGCTCCACTGCTGTAGCAGGCGGGATTATAGACTATAGTATCAAGGTTACAAACACATCTCATTCTGATGCTGAAAGTTTAACACTTATAGATAATTTATCAGGGCTTGGAAGTGGATATAGCATCAACTCTATAACAAATTCTGATGGCTGGAGTTGTAGTGGATCAACAACACTTACATGTACAAAATCTTCCTTGTTAGCTGAGGGTGATAACTCTACGATACTTTTCAAAGTAAATGTGCCTTCAAATGCTACACTTGGAACTGTAACAAACACAGCCAGCGTGACCACAACCACAGCGCCATCCCCAAATGAAAGCGATACTGCCAGCACAACTATACAAGGTGCAGATATTGTTGTTGTTCCTCCAACCACAACAACAGCGGTTGCAAATGAAAATGTTGTCTTTGCAGTAAAAGTCAGAAATGATGGAAATGCAGTGGCAAAAGATGTAAACATAACAAATACTTTTAATACTACTGGCATAACAGATGGTGATTTTACAAATATAAAGATTGATTGTAGTGGTGGTACAACTTTCACAGCAGTTTCAAACAATGAGTGTCAATTAGGAGATATAAATAGTGGTGCAACAAAAACTATAACCATTAGTGCAACAGCGCCAAATTATGATAGTGCCTTTCCTGGCAATACTACTATAAACAATAGAAGTGTTACTGCTACATCAACCAGCCAAAGCGATACAGGCAATGATAATTCTGATTGGAGCGTAGAGATCCACGGTGCCGACTTAGTCGTAAATAAATCTTCAGATAAATCTGAAGTAGCAGTCAATGGAATAGTAACTTATACGATAAATGTAAAAAATCAATGGGAAGCTACTGCTACAAATGTAAAAATAGATGACACTACACTTGGTTCAAGCGGAGATAAATTTACTTTTATAAGTGGGACTTTAAATTATAATCATCCAGATTGGACTTGTACTTTAAATTCTTCTACTCATTTTAGCTGTACATACAAACATGATTTAGCACAAAACCAAACTACAAGTGATATAACAATACAGGCAAAAGCACCAAATAATATAAATGCCATAGATAATCACAGAGACAATCAGGTAGATGTCATAAATGATACAGCCGAAAAAGAGACAGCAACAACAAACACAAAAGTAGTTCCTGTTACCATAAGGGGAGCTGACTTAGATATATCCAAAACAGTTTCTCCAAATCCTGCCCAATTACAACAGAGTGTTACTTTTAGCATAACTATAATAAACAATGGATTGGCAGATGCCCTCAATGCTTATGCAAATGATACATTATTGAGCGGATTTACAAATATAACTACATCCGGATGTGACAATGATGGAAGTAGTGTTTCTGGGCAATCAGTCCACTGTACGCTAGGAAATTTGGCTCAAAATGCAAGCAAAACTTTTACGATAACTACAAATGCTCCAAACACAAACGGAGATTATGACAATACAGCAACAACTGCATCTGATACTTTGGAAAAAGATACAACAAACAATAGTGATACAGTAACACTGCATATTGAAGGAGCTGATTTAAGACCTCATAAAACAGCTCCGGCTCAAGTTGCCGGAAACTCAGAGTTTACCTATACTATTTCTTTGGAAAATATCGGAACTTCCACTGCATATGGCGCAGAGATAAATGACACAATTCCATCAAACAACGGAACAACATATGTTTCAGGTTCTTTAACAACTCTTAGTGGAGATTGGACTTGCTCACTAAGTGGGTTAGATATAAGCTGTCACACAAATAATTCAAATTTTAATATGCCGCACGGATACAATGAAAATATAGTAAGTTTCAAAGTAAAAGCAGGCCCGGCTCACTATTGGATACATAATACTGTTGTAACAGCTACTAGCACTTCAGAATCAAACACAGCAAATAATACTTATACAGCAAATACGGAAGTCATAAACATAGATTTACAAGCAGCAAAATATATTAATGGGCATAATTATGGTGCAAATGAAAATTATATAAAAATACAAGGTAATTTGCAATATAAAATATATGTTAGAAATAGACCTATATCAGGTACAAATCCACCTCCACTAACCGATGTGAATGTAACAGATATTATACCTTCAAATGTCACAAATATAACGGTAACACCAAGCTCTAGATTTACTTGCAACACAAGTCCTTTTCATTTTCCAGTAGGAAATGTAAAGGGCGGAGATAAACTATTTTGCACAATGAACAATGGCACAACTTCTCCACTTGTAGCAGGATGGACATATACTTTAGTTGCTACTGTGGATACAATAGCACCTGATGCCGGTCATTTTGATGTAAACAATGAAAACAACAATTTTGTAATAAACAGATATAAAGCAGAGACCTCTTTTAGTGATCGAAATCTAAATAATAATGCACCAACAAGAGGCGATGGATATCTACATACGAACACTCTAGTTCGTGGTTCAAACATGTCTATCGTAAAGAGTGTATCAGGCAATCCAATAGGTGCAAACAAACCTTTTAGCTACACTCTAGCCACCAAAAATTATCCAAGAAATGCAAATCCAACTCAACACGACAGACCAAGTACAGACGCCACAAATATAGTTGTAAAAGACACCCTTCCTGCCGATGTAAATTTTACAAGTGCTAGCGGAACAAATTGGAGTTGTAGCGAGAGTTCACATGTGCTCACATGTTCTTACACTGGAGATATAACTCCCGGAAACAGTACAGCCAATATAACTGTTAATGTTACCGCTCCAAATACAAATGCCGAGATTTTAACAAATGAAGCAAATGTAACAAATGCTACTCCTGAATTAGTCAGACTTCTTCCTGATAATGTTGATAGTATCCAAACAACAACTCAAGGTACAGACATATCTATAACAAAAACCGGTCCTGCTACAGCTGGTATGAGTGACCATATCATATATAGTATAACAGTTCAAAATACAAGCTCCACAGCAGATGCGCAAAATGTATATGTTATAGATACTTTTCCAAATGGTGCAACATATGATGGAAATATCTCTAATTCACATTGGACTTCAACTACGGATGCAAATGGAAGCATAAGGTTTACCTATGATCAAAACCTCAGTGCAGGAATAAGTGCCAGCTTTACATTTTCTTCCACTCTTCCCCACTATACAGGAACTGCAAGAAACCATGTAGATGCCTATACAAGTACTGCAGAAATATCAACTCCTAATGTTGATGATTGGGACACTGATATACAAGGTGCAAATTTAGTATTTAAAAATAATCTTACACAAAATCCAAACCCGGTGGGTGCTTATGGACAGCATGCATACTATGCAACTATTCACAATCAAGGTCTATCTCCGGCAAACGACATAAATGTTACTATAGATTTAAATGACATGGGAAGCAATCCCGGCTGGAGTGATGTAAATGCCAGCGGCACAAACTGGACATGTGATCCGTATGACAGTGTAAACACAAAATTGATTTGCCATCTGCCGTCTTTAGCTGCAAGCACCGATTCATCTGTTTTAACCATAAATTCAATTACTCCAAATTTCAATGGAGATATCACAAACAGTGCAACCGTAATAGGAAAAGACGACACAAGTGCCACAACAGGAGAAACCAGAACAGTTACTACTCATATAAGAGGTTCGGACTTAAAGATTAAAAAATATGCCAAAGATCCAGATCCATTAAGTGACGGACTTTACCATGATGACAATGTCACTGTAGGAGTTGGAAAACCAGTTGATTTTAAATTTACTGTAAAAAATGACAATCTCGGTCTTGCAAAAGATATAGTCCTAACAGATACTTTTCCTGCTGGTTTTAGTGATTTTAACATAACAGACCAAGGCGATTGGAGCTGTTCATTTAGCTCAGACAAGCTTACATGTAGCAGATCTAAACTTGCACCAAACACAGATGCACAAGATATATTGGTTTCTGCTAAAACATCCGGCATAATCGGAACTGTCACAAATACAGCTGATATAAATACAAGTACTATAGAAGTTGATAATTCAAACAATACAGATAATGTAAAGATTAAGCTAGAGGGTGCAACTTTAAATGCTGACTTAAATACTTCTAAAACCCAAGTGGCTATGAATGAAGTGTTTACATACACACTAGGTATAACCAATAGTGGAAGAAATGACGGTATTGATATAAATGTAACTGATATTTTGCCGGCTGATTTAACTTATGTGGATTTTAATGGGAGCGACAGCGGATGGAATTGCAGTGAAAACAATAGTACAAACACTGTTATCTGTACTCAGCCTCTCATATCTGCGTACAATGGAAATACTATTTTAAAACTAAATGTAAAGGCACCGCAAAACAAGATAGGAATCTACCAAAACAGTGTTGAGATAAACTCAAATTCTATAGAAAATCCTATCACGGCGTATGCTCCGGATATCCAAGTCATAGGATCTGACCTAACAACTAGTATCAGCGCAACGCCAAATGATGTGCTTGAAGATCGAAATGTAACTTATGTCATAAATGTAAAAGATATAAATATCTCAACAGCTTATGATATACATGTAGGTCAAACATTTTCTCCACATGCAAGCGCTGTATATATCACAAATGATGGCGGAGCTGATTGTAATTTGACGGATTCAAACAACTCTGTTGAGTGCGTTATAACTTCACTTGCTTACAATGAAGACAAAAATATAACCATAACAGCAACTATGCCATCAACTGATGTTTTGATAGACCCGTTGACAAGCACAGTTACTGTTTCAACAATTTCACAACAGGAAGACACTAGTAATGACAGTAGCTCTGCTGATGTGATTGTCCGCCCTATCATGCCTGTAGCTGATTATAGATTTGAAGAGTGTAAGTGGAATGGGTCTGCTGGAGAAGTAAAAGACAGCATAGGAACTCTAAATGGTATCGCAAAAAACGGTGCACAAACACTGAATCATGTTTTAGCTGCTGACAATAATTTCTCAACAGCGTGGAGATCTGGTATTTTTGATGGAAGTAATGACTATGTAGCTATACCAAACAGTACTTTGATAAACACTGATAATCATAATAAGAGATCTATATCTCTCTGGTTTGATTCTAAGAGAGACGATAGTAACAGACAAGTCATATATGAAGAAGGTGGTGGAGCTAGAGGTCTTGCTATATATGTCAGAAGCAATATACTTTATGTAGGTGGATGGAACAAAAATGAATCAGGATGGAATGGAACTTATCTTCATACTTCTATCACTACAAACACTACAAACAAATGGCATCATGTTGTTTTAGCACTTGATGCCATAAAAGATGACACTCATGTGCAAGCAAACGCATTTAAAGCATATCTTGATGGCACAATGTTTGCGCAAGGAGATGGATCTCAATTGTGGTCACATGGTGATGCTATTGGTATAGGTGGCGTAAATGGTGGAACAAAACTTGATGGTGGAGCTATCACAAAATTTAAAGGTTATATTGATGAAGTTGAGATTTACAATATAGCCTTAGATGCTAAAGCCGTAAAAGATATATATGATTATGAAAAGGATCAAAAAAATTACGATGGTACAGATAGAAATGAAACAATTTGTGGTGTTGATTTAGCAGTTACAAAAACAGCAAATCCATCACCAAATGTCGGAGCAGAATCTGGCTTGGATTATACTATAACAGTAACAAATCTCTCTTCCGAGCCTCTTACTTCTGGTTTTACACTGATAGACGAACTTCCTTCGGGTTTAACTATCATTGATTCAAATTTTTCAACAAATGATGTAACTTGCGTTGGAAGTTATGATTTTACTTGTACGCTACTTCCTTCAAATACAAATATAATGAAAAAAAATGATACTCGTACTATCACATTGCACACTATTGTTCCAAATAGTGATGGTGTAACATTGATAAACGATGTAAATATATCTACTGGTGCTGCAGGAAACACTGGTCAACCTGATACCAAAAGCAGTAATGATACAGCAAGTGCTACGGTAATTACAAAAGGAACAGACTTAAGTGTCACGAAAACAGCAACATTAGACAACAACGGATCAAATGTTGTACACTATACTATAGTAGTTAAAAATCTTAGTTCCACCACTACAGCAAAAGATGTTAGCATAAAAGACACTTATGATAGTAGATTGACACTCATAACATTTTCAGGAAGTTGTTCAAGTTCTGGAGGACATTCTTTTGATTGCACCTTACCAGATATGCCCGTGGGCAGTGAATACAACATGACTTCAACGATGACGGTGGACACAAATGGTACAAACATAAGAAATGATGTAAATGTAACCAGTCATACTGTAGATGCAGTTCCTTCAAACAACCACGCATCTGTTTCTATAGATGTAAATACAACAGGATCAACTGCGCCTGTTAAACTAAAAGATGGTTTTAGAAAACACATAAGTACTAACAATTATGGAAATATGATAGCTATCGGAAATACAATCTTACAAGCAAATAACCAAGATGGAAATACTTCTTTGACTGATATAAACACCTCTTATGTCAATGTAGCCTCACAGCCATTAGATTCGTCAAGTGCCACTCTAAATATACCGGAAAACAATGTCACTATAGAATATGCCGGACTATACTGGGGCGGACACATCAAAGGAAAAGATAGCAATGATACCCTAAGCGAGCCTTTCAATCAAGTTAAATTAACAACACCACATGGATCATATACTATAACCGGCGGAAATCAAGAAAACAGCAACTTTACAACTGATGATAATATAACAGGATTTTACAGATTTAAAAGATATGATAGCTCCATAGGAAGACTATACTATTCATCAGAAGCAAATGTTACTTCTATCATAAGAAGCGAATACCTTGCACATAATAGCAATATAAATGGAACATTTACTATCTCTGACTTAAATGTCTCGCATGGTATTGACAATACTGCAAGTTTTATACCCGATGACTCGTCTCCAAGCCATTGGTCCTTTTTTAACTCTGGATTCTTTGGCGGCTGGGAACTTATCGTAATATACTCAGTTGACCATAGACTTTATAGAAGTGTAAAATACAAAAACAGTACATTGTTTGATGGATTTAAAGTCCTTATGCCAAGAGATAGAAATCAATCTGTCTCTCTTGATATAAATGTCAGCGGTTTCATAACTCCAAACAGTGGAAATATAGAATCAAATCTTTTTTCTATGGTTTTAGCAGGAGATAAAACACTTCCTTTTGAAGGTATGAAAGTTGATAATAGCTCAGGAACTCCTCACTTGGTCAAAGAAGGTGTTAGCAACACGGATAATATATTTAATGATACAATTACTCTTAAAAATCTTGATAATTCCAATATAACGAAAAATCTTGATTTGGCATATAATCCTGGTGTCGATTTGGATCAATTTGATTTAACCAGTAACTATGATGCCAATGGAAGCTGTTTAAGTTCCCCTTGTTATCTAAACAACGGGCAAACATCCACAAAAATAAATCTTCAAGTAAAATCAAGTGCGACCGAAACAAGTCCTGGCTCAAACCAATATGCAGCACAATATGCATTTGTTGATATGCTAGGATTCAATACTCAAATATTTACACCTGACTTCATTGACTCATACAAAGAGTGTTTCAAACGAAAAGATCCGGGTAGTTTAGTAGATAAAACATGGATACCTTGTAGCGATACATCACAGCCAATCCACAGAGGAAGCATTATAAAGTATAGAATCACGATAATCAATAGCGGAACGGATGATGCTATAGATGTACATGTAAACGATCTTCTTCCAAAAGAAGTAGATTTTAATGGTACTTGTTCATCTCCGAACGACGACATTAATGCAACAAACATATATAGTCTGCCTGATGGTCTAGTAACTATGAACTCAAATGACCCTGACAATCATTATGATGACACAATTCATCCGATAAGTGGAGATTGTTTGAGTCCTCAATATGACGAAGATGATAATACGAGAAATAATTGCATACAAGATCTCAAAGCTATTCTTATTGATGCAAATAATGTATCACCTATAAATACGATACCTGATGGCATAGGAGAAAATATGGATTTTATAAATCCTAATTACAATGGAACCAGTTGCACTACTACTAGTGATGGCAACACCACCTTGAAATTCAGTTTTTCAAATTTTCCTAAAAAAAGTGTAGCCTGGATAGATTTTTATACAAAAATAAACTCAAAAGCCCGACTAGGCAGTAGCTTTCAAAATTTTGTTGCAATTGACTTTACAAATCTAACACTTGCAAATGCGGGCATAGACAATCTTCAAACCCAATACAGCGATCCAGTTGATTCTGGTATCATTTATTTTGATTGGGAAAATATAAGAATAGTTGCGAGAGATCAGGGGAGAAATACAGTTGGAGCAAAAGTTGTAAAGGCACCTTTTGATCTAAATATAACTTTAAATGGAATAAGTTTAGCCGATCAGACTGATGCAAATGCTTCAGTATTTTTAAATTCTCTAAATATAATTGATAACTACAATGGTGGAAATACAAGTATATATTCTACTGTTTTAGATGCAAATGTTGGTATTCCTCTAAATACCGGCAATTTCACTTGGGCAACACAAGGCACATCTTATCCTAATGCATCGCGTGAATTAGGATTTGATATGAATATATCGATAAAATCAAGTGATGGAAACTATAGTGAATCCAAAATATATCCTCGAGATTTCAATGCTTCTGCTCCATATGCGGGAGATGTTTTTACGACAAGACCAAAAGAGTTCACTTTGTCGCTTTCAGGACCAAACACAGCAACTAGTGGAGCTTATACAATAGTAAGTGCTGGAAAGACTTTTAGCACCAGTGTAAAGGCACCTGATAACAACGACATAAATTCTACTGATTATAATGCAACATTGAGTAAGGGTATTGAAATATCAGTGGGCTTGGATTCTAATTTTTCTACTAACGCCGCATGTATCAATCAAGGTGATTTGAATATCAGTAACTTAACTTTTATCAATGGTTCAGCAAATACCAATACTTTAAAGTATAAAAATGTTGGTGTAATTAAGTTGATTTTAAAAGACAGTAATTGGACAGCTAAAGACTCAAGTGTTGGAGACTGCAATGCAACGACCATTGGTGACAACAACAGCAGTGATGCTGATGGACTCATCAGTTGTAGTGTGGATGGAAATTCAAGCTCTATCGTCTTTAAACCCGATCACTTTACTTTTGTGAACAATAGCGTAACGGATAACAATGGAAACTTTACATATATGGTTCTAAATCCTATAAATGACCCTATGTTTGGAAAAATTACAACTACTATTCAAGCAAAAAATGTTGATAACAATATCACTACATTTTTCTCAAAGACTTGTTTTGCGAATAATGTAAATACAACATTAACATACAATGCAACAGACCAAAATCTAGCGGAATTAAATATCAGTATCGCAAATGACAATAATCTATCTGATAGCAATATAAGTAATTCCAACATAAATGCACTAAACAATACTTTAGCCACATCGGCTTATGGCATGGACTTTGCAAATGGAGCTTCTACTATCGCTTTAAGAATGGCCGTAGAAAGAAATGCCACTACAGCTCTGCAACCGGCTCTCATCCAAGCTCGAAACTTGCAAGGATCCATAAATAACTATCTTGGAATCAACGGCATAAATGTAGCAGTTGGACCGGACACAAATATGAGTGCAACAAATGATTTACACTTCTTGTTCGGGCGTGTTCACGCACCTGATTATAGATTTGCCGGAAATACGGGAACTGCAAAAGTTTACTACGAGGCATATTGTAAAGATTGCAATCAGACATATAGAATCAGTATGAATATACTTGGCACTGAGAGTATAGACTATGTTAATTGGTATGTCAATACTTTTCACACAAGTTTAAGCGACGGTAATGTGACAAACTATACACCAAATAACGATGTTACTTTGATCCCTGCAAATTCCACAGCCATTGCAAACGGCGTTGAATCAATAGTTGCCATAGCTCCTAAATTGCCGTATATTGATAAAGTAGATATAAATGCAACGGATTGGGTTACATTTGATCCAAAAGATTTCTTGCTTGAATTTCAAAAAGATAAAAAAGATTGGGCGGGGCAAGGAAAACTAGGACATGTTATAGATACAAATGTATCAACAAGATCAAATAGAAGGTTAAATTGGTGATGAGAAAAGCTGCTTCAATGATAGAATTGGTGATAGCTATAGTAGTTATGGGCATAGCGGTTATGACTTTGCCTATTCTACTGCTAAAAACACAAAGCAACAACGCCTACACGCTTCAACAAGAAGTTATATTGGCAGCTAGAACAAAGATGGGGGATACACTTACTTATAGATGGGATCAAAACTCTTCCGTAAGTGATAAAATATTTGTACTAAAAACCAATGGGGACAATGAATTAAATGCTTCAGTTGATGGAATTAGAAGAGTGGGACATGTAAAAGGAGACAAAAGAAGAAAATTTGTATTTGACATAAATACTTCGAGTCTATATACGGCTACTCCACCATCTCTTTTAGGACCTGATCCTTTGGGCTCAAACAACTTAGATGATATAGATGATTTTAGTGGAAAAACAAGTTTACTGACTCTTCCTTCTCAAAGTACTTCACTTGATTATCATTTTATCGATTTTAATCTAACAACCACGGTAGTTTATGTTTCAGATAGTGCTAATTACAATAGTACACCAAATTTAAATTTTACATTTGGTACAACTCCTAGCACAACTTCAACTAGTATCAAAATGCTCACTCTAAGCATCAAAGGTAAAAATAACTCACCATTTAAACTCAGGTCTTACTCTTGCAATATCGGAGAGAGTGAAATTTCAAGAAGGATATGGTGATGTCTAAAAAATCTGCTTTTACTATGATTGAGTTGGTTATGGTAATTGTTGTTATGGGAATAGTAGCGAGTATTGGAGCTGATATAATAGCTAGAATGTATGAAAACTATATAAAAACAAGATCCATAAATAAACTTCAGGCACAAAGCGAAGTGGTGCTAAATGAAATCTCAAAAAGATTGGAATATAGGATAAAAGATAGTGTAATTGCAAGAAATGATGTAAATTTTTCAGATTATGTATCACTAAGTGATGCAAATGACTCCTATCAGATACTAGAATGGATAGGAAAAGACAATGATAGCTTACGAGGTATTTCAAATCCGGGATGGAGCGGTTTTGTAGATTTAGATAGCAATGAAACTAGTAAGAACCTAGGAACATATGGCAGATTAAAAACTTCCGGAAGTGAATTAAATACCACAAATGTGATCATAAAAGCCTTATCATATGGACAAGTTAGTTTGCTTGATACTGATGTACTACAAAAACCTGCCATTATATTTAAGGGTCAAACAAATTTTGACTTATCTCAATATGGCTGGGATGGGACAGAAGGAAACTATACCTACAAAGTTTCCTATACAAATGGAAAAAATGATCTACTTAATTTTGACGAAAACACATCCGGATTAAATGAAATTTTTGAACAATATAACTTAGCATGGAGTGCTTATTCCGTAGTGCCCAAAGGAAGCGATAAAAATGACTTTAATCTTACACTTCATTATAACTATCAACCGTGGGAAAATGAAAAATACTCAGATGTCAATGGATCTGTTTTAGCCCAACATGTAAGCACATTTAAGTTTACCAAAAGTGGTGATACTATCAGGCTAAAACTCTGCATAAGGGATGCTCTGCATATCACTGATTCTAGTTTTGCATTTTGCAAAGAAAAGGTGGTATATTGATGCGTAGAGGTTTTTCTTTATTGACAGCAGTTATATTTCTTGTGGTAATTGCTACTATATCTATGCTTGCACTTAGCCTATCAACAGAGTCTGCAAAATCAACTACAGATGACTATCTGAAAGTCCAAGCGGAACTACTTGCTAAAAGTGGAACTGAGTTTGCTCTATTGGCCATGAGTGGACATGATTATAAAAACCATGGTTGTTTAAACTCGATAGATATAAAGTACCCGGTAAACACACCGAGCTATACACACGATATAAACATAACTATTCACTATATAGGAAGTGGACTTCCTATCGGATGTAACACATATACCGGGGCTAGCAATATAACAACTGCAGATTCCAACAGAACAGTTATAATCGATACCATTGTCAGTACAAACCCGACCATCACAACCGAACCTATACGCCTTCACAGAAGAACTATACAAAAACCATAAAATTACTACTTATCTTCCTTTGTATTTAAGCTTCGTTTTGTTATACTTTTTTAATGGGTTTACTACCCTAAACTTCCCTAGAGATAGGGACATAAAGGAGACATGATGAATTTGAGTATCGTAGGAAAACAATTGGAACTGACTGAGGCTCTAAAAGGACACATACAAGGAGCAGTAGATACACTCAAAAAGTATAATTTAGATATTATTTCAACAAGATGCGTTCTCTCAGCAGATGAGAAAAATGGTAAAAAAGGTTTTAGCGTAGAGTTTGCTATAAATTTAGCACATATGAACACAGTTGTAATCAAACAAAAAGATAAAGATGTATATGCAGCTATTGATTTAGCGATTGAGCGAGCTAAAAAAGTCTTAAGAAGACATCACGATAAAGTTATCAGCTCTAAAAAGGCAGAAGTTCCTATAGTTGATAATGAAGAGGTTGAATACGAGCAAGATGAAATAGTGCCTATGAGGCTTGAGAGCTATAAACCGCTAGAAGTTGATGACGCGCTTGATGAGATAAAAGAAAGTGGTCAACAATTTATGATTTTTCACGACAAAGAAGACAAAGTTAGAGTTTTATACAGAAGATCTGATTCTAAATTTGGTCTTTATTAGACCTCTTATTCTCCCACAAATAGGAGCTTTGCTCCTATTTGTGCGTAGAGGCAAGCATTAAGCTCTCTTGTCCTTCTCTTCAACCATTTTATCTAAATACTCAAATACTTTTACGCTTGATTCTTCCATCTTTTTAAAATTTTCTAGATAAAAATCAGAATTTTTCTCAATCAAACCATTTTTTTCTAATTCTTCCATACTTTCAATAATTCTAGCATGAATTAAATGGTGCGGAATATTTAAAGATTTATAGGCACTTGTATAACCAAATAATTCTTTGCCTTTCCCACTATACCATTTCCCTAATCTAGAATTATCTGCATCTGTCAGAATATCTTTATTTGTTTGCTCATTTAGCACAGCTGTATAAGCTTTTGTTTTATATATGATATGATCAATCTTTATCAAAGTAGTAAAGCTTTTGTCTTCAGTAAATTTTGAAGCTTTTGATGTTTCGTTTGCATCAACATTAAATTCATATAAAGTATCTTTGAAACCCTCAATCGCTTGACCGGAATTTACAGCTATGTCATTTATCTCTTTGGCATTTCCTTGTATATCTTGAGTCTCTTGTTGAAGTGTTTGTATGGTTATGGCTATCTCAGAAGTCGCCTTTTGTGTCCGCTCGGCTAGTTTTCTAACCTCATCAGCAACAACTGCAAAACCTCTTCCGTGTTCTCCTGCCCTTGCAGCTTCTATGGCAGCATTAAGTGCAAGTAAATTTGTCTGGTCTGCTATATCTTTGATTAAATTTACTACTGAAGATATCTCTTCAGCTCTAGCACCAAGTGAGTTTATAGCTTCGGAAATATTGATTATCAAGTCTATTAGAGTATTTAATTTTTCTGAAACTTCATCTGTGACTTTAAGATTTTGATTTGATTTGGTGGCTGTTTTTTCAGAAAGAGTGCTAATTTTTGATACTATCCCTATAACTTCTTCCATATCAGATTGTAAAATTCTAAATGAAGTAGCAATTCCACCATTTAATTTACCAAACTCCAAACTCAAATTAGCCCTAAGTTTTTCCTTGCCAGCCACCAATATACCATTAACTCCTTTAGATATATTTTTACTAGATATACTAAAAAGACCTTTTAATCCAGCTGGATACATTTTTCTATAGCTTTTCCCTTCACTTGCAAATTCTACTGCAGTATTGGCATCACGCATGTACGCTTCTACTTGATCAAGTAAGTCATTTATACCCCAAGCAGTTTGGGACAAGGGGTCATTTAAATCTATATGGATAATTCTATCTTCTAGATTACCATTTGCTGCTTTTTGAACAACCCTGTTAATTCTATCTATCAAATCTGAGTGTTTATTTTTTTTGAAATTGAACATGTCTATCCTTGTAGTGATGCGATAAATTCATCATAATTAAGATCTTTTTCATCCAGTAAATCAGATAAGTATTTTCCGGATGCATGCATATCGCCACTTTTTTCAAGCTCCAAAAGCTTTGCAAATAATTCAATAGAAACTCTAATACCCTCTTCACTTGGTTTTCTCCTAACAGAATAATACCCTATGATATTTCCATTGGTATCAAGTGAAGCAGTTACATTAGCAAAAACCCAATAGTATCCGCCGTCTTTAGATAGGTTTTTAACATAAGCGAAAATTTCTTCTTTATTTTGAATTCTCTCCCATAAAAGCTTGAAGATGATACGAGGCATATCGGGATGTCTTATGATATTATGAGGTGCACCTATGAGTTCTTCTTCGCTATATTTTGCTAATTCCATAAATATTTGATTACAGTAGGTAATTTTACCCTTTAAGTCAGTTTTTGACACTATAAAATCATTTGGTTTCAGGTCATATCTACTTGAATTTGGTTCTGGTCTTTCCATCTAAACTCTCCGTATTTCAAATTTTGTGGGTATTATACTACAAGGACACTTTAGCTTTTTTTAAGATTTCCTCATCTTTGCCCATATCAAACCATTCAAAGCTCTTTCCACTTTGAAATACTCCTTTTAGCATATCGCCTCCTTCTCTGTATTCTAAATCTAACTCAGCTATTTCAAATCCATCTGTGGTTTTTGTAAATTTTTCCAATCTTTCACTGCTTTGCAAATTTGTGTATAAATAACAATATCCCTTCAGCCCATTTCTACTTACGCGTCCTCGAAGTTGATGCAAACTAGCAAGCCCTAAGCGCTCGGGTGCTACTAAAACTATAGTAGTAAGTTTGGGCAGGGAAATTCCAACTTCTATAACAGTTGTGGAAACCAGGATATTTCCTTTTTCTCTGAATTCTTCCAACACTTGTTCTTTATTTTTATCCTTTCCAAAAGTGACGAATACTTTTTCAAAATTTTTCTCCCAAAAACCTCTGCCCTCTTCTATGGATTGATAGTCTATAACTTCACTTTCTTCCACCAAAGGATAAACTATGATAATTTGATGATTTTGTTTAATCTGTTCTTTTATGTGTTCTAACAGTTTTGAAAATTCACTCTTTCTTATGATTTTTGTATTTATATCTTTTTTAAAAGGCAACTCTTTTATATATGAAAAATCCACCAAAGAAGAGTGCATCATACTAAGAGTTCTAGGAATTGGGGTTGCTGAGAATTGTAAAAAATGAGCTCTATTTTCGCCTTCTTTTGCCAGGTTTGATATCTTCGCCCTTTGATTTGTGCCAAAGCGATGCTGTTCATCCACCATAATCAGATCAGTTTTTGGAATATCTCTAAAAAGCAGGGCATGAGTTCCAATCAAAAAATCATAATCAGATAAATCTTCACTTTTTTTGCTACTTTGCACAACTTTTAAAACTCTTACATGTGAAGGTAAAAATCTCAAAGCTTCATCATATATCTGATTTGCAAGCACAGTAGTAGGTACCATCAAAACTGACCTTTTTGGATATGCCATCAAAACCGCACTCAAAATAACCATAGTTTTTCCACAGCCAACATCACCCATGATGAGTCTCTTTGCTGCATATTCTTCTTTAAAATCATTTTGAATTTGCGATATACATTTTTTTTGGTCATTAGTTAGCTCAAAAGGTAAACTTTTTATAAATTCATCAATAGATGAGTCTAACTTACTTTTTGCCTTATATTTTACGCTCTTACCACTCAATATTTTTAAATAAGAGTATATTTCAGCAAATTTTAGTGTTTTTAAGATTTCATCTGAGTATCCGTTTGCTTCAAAATCATGTAAAAATTTTAGATTTGGATTATGTAAAAGCCACAGATTATTTGCATCATTTTTATTCAAACCTTCTCCTATCAAAGATTCTTTTGTTATGTATTTGTTCACTAATTTTTGCATAGTTACATTTTGAAGTGCTGTTTTATATTTGGATACAACTCTATTTATCTCTTTTAAAATTTGTGGCTGTTGTATCTGAATTCTTCCTAAACTCCAGATTATTTTACCCTTTACATGTAAAACAACTCCGGTTTTGAAAATTTTAGAATGATAAGGGCTTGGTCTAAATACAACTCCACTTATCTTTTCATTCCAGGTTTTACAAAAAAAGTTGATACTGAGAGCTTTTGGACCTCGATGTAAGTTTAATACTTCTACTTCTATGCAGTTTTGCTGATTTATATTTGGAGTTTGATTTATGAAGCTGTTGTCATAAGATTTTGGGATAAATAGCGCCAATTCCAGCAGGCTGTTTACCCCTAATTTTTTAAATTTTTCTTTATCTTGCTCTTCTTGATTCACTTAGTTACTACAGAAAAACTTAACTTTGTTATTTCATTATGTTTTTTTATAAAATCATTCAAATCACCTAATTGCAATTTTTCTATTTCATCCAAGACTTTTTTAGAATGACCTAGTTTATAACCGTTGTAATACTCAAAAAATACACGAGATAATCTTTGTGAAAGTGTTTCATTTCTAAGAGGTTCACTTCCTAAGATAAATTTCTTTGCTTGCTCTAATTCATCTTTTGTTACGCCATTTTTGACAAATTTAACGATAACCTCTTTTACTAGTTTTTCGGCTTCTTTTAGATTAGAATTTTTAGTTTGCAGATAACCTGTAAAAGAACTGTGGGATTTACTGATACTGCTTCTTGAATAAACAGAATACGCCAAACCTTTTTTCACTCTCACCTCTTCCATCAATCTGCTTCCAAAACCACTCTCTCCTAATATAAAACTAGCAACTTTTGCTTTATAGTCATTGACATCCCCTGTTTTCATATAAAATGGTGCACCAAAATAGATATAAGCTTGTTCAGTATCTCTTTTTACCGTATCATTGTTTTCATTACCATTGGTATTAAAGTATTTTAATTCTCTTTTTGTTCCGACTTTTATCTCTTGCAAAACTGGCTTCACTAGTTTTTTAACCTCATCCAATTTGATGTCTCCACCAGCAACTATGATGATATTTGTCAAATCTAAATGTTCTTTGTAGAAATTTTCCACATCTTGCAGCGTTAATTTATCTATACTTTGCTTATCACCAGAAAATGGCTCTGCGAGAGGAGTGTTTTTATATATAAGTTTTTTTAAATTGACATTGGCAATATAATCAAAATCACTCTTTTTATTTGAGAGCATTCCTAAAGTTTGACTTTTAACTTTTGAAAAACTCTCCTGCGTAAAATTTGGATCAGCCAAAAGTTGCTTTAGCATAGATATAGCGTAAGGAAATTGCTCTTTTAATGATGAAATTTCAAATACGAAAGTCTCTGTCCCCGCATATGCACTAAGGTTAATAGCTCTTTGATCAAGTTCTTGCGAAAAACCGATAGAACCCAACTTTTTAGTACCTTCATTTAATACCCCAGCGGTAAATCTAGCCAATCCTGCATGTTTTCCATCTTCTATACTGCCACTGCATCTTACTACTAACTGCAAAGAAGTGATGGGAAGATGATTGTCCATCTCATATATAATTGGGATTTTTATACCCTTTACTTCTATATTATCTAAATTCTGACTCATTAAAACTCCTTGAAAAAATAAAAACATAATTATTATATATCTCATAATATTAAAACCTCTCTAAAATATTGTATGCGGTATCTCTTTTTGCCGGAAACTCATCAACTTCTCGTATTAGCCTTATCATTTCTTCTTGATTCATTCTATTTTTAGCTCCAGCTGCTGCTACCACATTTTCTTCCATCATAGTTGAGCCTAAATCATTAGCGCCAAACATTAACGCTAATTGCCCAACATAACTTCCTTGAGTTACCCAAGAACTTTGAATATTTTTAAAATTATCAAGATACAATCTGCTCACAGCCAAAAGTCGTAAATATCTATTTGATGATTGTTTCTGAATACTTGGCATCTCTTCTTTTAGTTTTGTATGATCAGATTGAAAACTCCACATGATATAAGCTCTGAAACCGCCAGTTTCATCTTGTAATTTTCTTATATGTTCCCAATGTTCTATGATATCCTCATCACTCTCAACTGTACCAAACATCATAGTAGCAGTAGATTTTATACCAATTTTATGAGCTTGCCTGTGAACATCCAACCAATCCTCTGTGCCCAGTTTTTTAGGAGCAATTATGTCTCTCACTTTATCGCTCAATATCTCAGCGCCGGCACCAGGAATCGAAAAAAGTCCCTTAGTTTTTAATCTCTCTAATACTTCTTTGTAAGAAATTTTAGAAATTTTAGAAATATAATCAATCTCGATAGCTGAAAACCCATGAATTGTGATAGTTGGATAATTTTTACTTATCCACTCAACTAAATCCTCATACCACTCAATCTTAAGTTTTGGATGAACACCGCCTTGAAACAAGATTTGAGTACCGCCGATAGCGATAAGCTCTTTTATCTTTTCGCCTATCTCTTCAAAACTAAGCACATAAGCATCTTCTGCTTTTGCATGGCGATAAAATGCACAAAACTTACAATCTACCCAGCAAACATTTGTGTAGTTAATATTTCTATCCACGATGAATGTAGTAATATTTTCAGGATGAAGTTCTTTTTTTCTCTGCGTAGCCAATCGCCCCAATTCATTTAAATCTGCATTTTGGATTAAATCTAGTGCTTCTTTATTTGTTAATCTACTCATAAAATCTCTTTGTGTTTAATATAACCCGTATTATACAAAAAGTTAATTAAACAAAAGAAAAATGTGTTATTTTAACTCTTTTTAAATTTCTCTCCAGGTTTCCAATCTAAATAGATTGAATCTTTTTCTTCCAAATGCGGGGCTTTGATAAACACGGATTTAAAAGGCTTATCACTTTCATTTATAAACATATGAGCCTCTCCTAAATCACATTGCAGATAATCTCCTTTTTTTATCACAACCCTTACTCCATCGAGGTAAACTGCGCATTCTCCCTCAAGCACAAAAAATGACTCTTCTTGGCGTTCGTGTTTGTGGCAAGGATGCTTTTCGCCTATTCCAATCACAACTACACCCATATCTATATTTGGTCCAATTCCCAAATACTTTGGACCGTGATCTGTAAATCTGTACTCGTGTTCACTCTCATTTGTCAATTTCACTTAAGAATCTCCTTTTATAATCCTGGTGCTTTCCACATGCTTGTTGTTATATTTTTATCTACTAATTTTAGCTGCTCTTCATAAGCTTTTTGCCATTTTTCTTTTACCTCTTCGTAGATTTTTGTATTTTCCAAGTTTGGCTCATATGTTTTCTCCCAAACCACTAATGCTTTAGCGGCACTTGTGATACTCTCATATATACCGACACCAACTCCTGCTGCCATTGCGGCTCCTAAAGCTGTGGCTTCCCTAACACACGGTATTTTTATGGAGCAACCTGTCGCATCACTCAAAATTTGAGGCCAAAGTGTGCCTTTGCTTGCTCCTCCTGCAAAAACTATCTCATTGATTTTTACACCTGTAAATTTTTTGATTTTTTCTAAATTTACAT
>CAZYTB010000031.1:0-22127 GCA_964650375.1 uncultured Campylobacterales bacterium
ATCTTGGCGGCAGTTGCTATCCCAAGATTGGCGGCAACAAGAGATGATGCAAAAGCTGCATCAATTAAGACTGACATCGGTACTGCGATGCAAGCTATTCCATCTTGGTTTCAAGGTCAAAAACAAGCTTCATTTTTGAATGCTATGAGTTTAGATACAGGTGTTTGGACAAAAGGCACAACTAATCCTTCTTGTGAATATGTGTATAAAGATGATGTGGGCGATACGGCAACTATGTCCATAAAAGCTGCAGATGTTAATACTACTACAGGTGTTGTTACAAATAAAAACCCTCAGCTTAACTGTGATGCTAATGCATCTATTATGGGAAGCGCACCATATTTGAGTGTTGTTTTAGCTAAAGCTGGTACAGGTATTGTTTCACAACTTAGTGATATGGGAGTAAAAGATACAAACATTACACTTGGTGGCCAAAGAGTTAAGTTTTAATTAATTGAAAAAAATTAAATGTACAAAGGCAGGTTTTAAACCTGCCTTTACTATGATTGAGCTTGTTTTTGTTATTGTTGTTATTGGTATTTTATCTGCTATTGCGATACCACGCCTTGCGGCTTCTCGTGATGATGCTATACTTGTAAAAGGTAAAAGTCAAGTAGCTGCTATCAGAAGTGGCATTGTTATGCAAAAATCAAAAAGACTACTTGAAGGAACAACACCTTTTATGCTGGCTGATTTAGATAGTGTTACAACTTACAATGTTGATAATGAAAGACTTTTTAATTTTGCAGATGGCAATGGCAGCAATGTTTTAGAGTATCCTATTTATTCCAAAAAGAATCACGACGGCTCTTGGGTGAAAACAGCAGCTAATAAATATGATTTCACATCGTCAGGCACAGCTATACATTTTGATTACAATTCAACTAGTGGTTCATTTGACTGTGACCATACTAAACCAAATTGTAAAGATTTAACAGAGTAAAAACATCTGTATTATTTAATCTCTCTTTTAAATTCCCCATTATCTCCTTTAACTTATGAAAGCGAAGATGAACTTAGAGCTGGAAATATCGTAGAAGTTACACTAAACTCAAAACCGAAAATTGGTGTTGTTGTCACTAAATCTCATATGCCTGATTTTGAGTGTGAAGTGATTTTAAGCGTAAAAGATGAATTTTACAAAGAAAAAACTCTTTCCCTGGCAAAATTTATCAGCGAATATTATGTTTGCTCTTTAGGCGATGCCTTAAAACTTTTTATCCCTTCTTTAAAAAACCCTCTACATGTACGCCATACTATAAAAACAAATATAACTCTCTCAAGCGAGCAATCAAAAGCTTATGAGTTTATCAAAAGCCACAATAAATCTTTACTATTTGGAGACACAGGAAGCGGAAAAACTGAGATATATATAAAGTGTATTGAAGAGTGTATAAACAGTGGAAAAAATGCGATTTTTTTGATGCCGGAAATCGGACTTACTCCACAGATGAAAAAAAGGCTCATAAGCTCTTTTGGAGATACAGTAGCCATTTGGCACTCTAAAATCACTAAAAAGAAAAAAGAGCAAATCATAAAAGACTTATGTAGCGGTAAAATCTCTCTCATAGCAGGTACTCGTTCAGCTCTTTTTCTACCAGTATCAAATCTTGGGCTTATAGTGGTAGATGAAGAACACGATGATAGCTATAAATCAAGCTCAAGACCCAGATATAATGCAAGAGATTTAGCACTTTTGTTTGCAAAAAGAGATGATGCAAAGATAATCTTAGGGAGTGCCACGCCATCTTTGGGAAGTTTTAAAAATCTTCCAAAGTTTAGATTAAATGGAACTTTTTTTGAGTCTCATAAAAGATTTATTTATGAAAATTCTGTGAGTGAATTATCTCCAAATATATTAAAAAAGATAAAAGAACATTTAGATAAAGATGAACAAATCATAGTTTTTTTACCAACAAGAGCAAACTTTAAGTATGTCACATGTTTTGATTGCGGAGCAAATATAACCTGTCCATTTTGCAGTGTTGGGATGAGTTTGCACTCAGATATAAATGCACTAAAGTGTCACTATTGTAACTTTACACAAAGAATTCCAAATATCTGTCCAGAATGTAAAAGCAAAAATCTTCATACAAACAGAATCGGAACTGCTCAAGTTGTCTCAGCTCTAAGCGAAGAGTTTAAAGATAAAGTGATAGGAAAATTTGACAGAGATGAAGTAAAAACTATAAAAAAATTAAACAGTGTGCTAAAAGATTTTAATGATAAAAAGATAGATATATTAGTAGGAACGCAAATGCTCTCAAAAGGACATGATTACCATTCCATAGGACTTAGTGTTATCATGGGAATTGATGCAATCCTAAATATGCCAGATTTCAGAGCAAGAGAGCGGGCTGTTTCGCTAGTACATCAAATAGCAGGACGAGCAGGAAGAGTTGGTGAGGGTGAAGTCTATATACAAACTCAAAATGGCGAGCTTTTTAAAGAGTTTATGGATGATTATGAAAGTTTTTTGAATGATGAAATGAAATATCGAAAAGAAATTTACCCACCATTTATTAAACTTTTGAAAATTCTAGTCTCACATGTAAAAGATGAAAAAGCAAGTGCTATTATGAATGAAGTAAAAAAACTAACTAAAAATTTTTCAAAACTCGAAGTTGTAGGATATGGACGATCAAACATAGAAAAAATAGCAAATAAATACAGATACAATATGTTACTGCGAAGCACCAACACAAAAGAATTACTAAAGTTTGCCCACTCTTGCAAGCATCTACATGTAGAGATAGATATAGACCCATTATCTTTTTCTTAACCTTATTTTTGTATAATAGACTTGATACAATACAAGGGGATTTTATGCCTAAAATTTTTGAATATCTTGGAATAATCATAATGTTTTATAGCAATGAGCATGAACCTATACATGTACACGGCAAATATGAATCTTTTGAATCCAAAGCAGAATTTATAATCGAAGATGGTAAAATTATAGGTATTCAAATCAAAAAAGTTAAAGGCAAGAGATCACTGCCACCAAAAGAATTAAAAGAATTCAAGAATTTTGTGGAAAAATTCAAAGATGACATTGTGCAAAAATGGATAGATTATTTTGTATATCATAAAAGTATAATCTGTATAAAAATAGAGGGAAAGGTGAAATAATGGATAAGTATATTTCGATAGAAAAAGCAAAATATGTTGATAGCTATAAAATATATTTAAAATTTGATGATGGAAAAGAAAATATTTTGGATTTTGGAAATTTTATTTTAAAATCACAACATCCTGATATAAAAAAATATAGAGATACAGAATTATTTAAAAATTTTAAGTTAAAAAATGGTGAGATAGAATGGAATGACTATGAATTAGCTTTCCCGATTTATGATTTATATCAAGGAGAACTATGAAATGCTTTGTGCAAAGTACCAATTGTCTTTTTCTTAATCTTATTTTTGTATAATAATAAAACTTTATAAAAAAGAAAAATAAAATGATAACTAGATATCCTACTAAAAAAATATTTGTGGGCGATGTGCCTATTGGCGGAGATGCTCCTATTCCTGTTCAGTCAATGACTTACTCTAAAACTAGAGATGTTGAAGCTACGGTTGAGCAGATAAAAAGATTACACTTTGCAGGATGCGATATTGTGCGTGTTGCTGTGCCTGATTATGAAGATGCCAGAGCTTTAAAATCCATAAAAAATCAGATTTCGTTGCCGCTTGTGGCGGATATTCACTTTAATTACCGCTTGGCTTTGATTGCTGCTCAAGTAGTTGATTGTATCCGCATAAATCCTGGAAATATCGGAGAAAAAAGTCGGGTTAAAGAAGTGGTGAAGGCTTGTGAGCAGCGAAATATTCCTATACGAATAGGGGTAAACAGTGGCTCGCTAGAAGAAAAATTTGATAAAAAATATGGAGCAACTCCAAAAGGGATGGTAGAATCTGCTCTTTATAATATAAAATATCTTGAAGATTTAGGCTTTACTAATTTAAAAGTTTCGCTAAAAGCAAGTGATGTGCAAAGAACAGTGGAAGCGTATAGAATGCTTCGTCCATTGGTGGATTATCCTTTTCATTTGGGTGTGACCGAAGCCGGGACTCTGTTTCATTCTACTGTGAAATCTTCCATAGCTCTTGGAACTCTTTTGCTTGAAGGAATTGGTGATACTATGAGGGTTTCTATAACAGGAGAGTTAGAAGAAGAGATAAGCGTAGCTCGTGCAATTCTCAAAGACAGCGGTGTTGCAAAAGGTGGTTTAAATATAATTTCTTGCCCTACATGTGGTAGAATTGAGGCAAATCTGGTAAAAGCAGTGGCAGAAGTGGAAGAGCGCACGAAACATATAACTGCTTCTTTAAATGTGTCTGTTATGGGATGTGTCGTAAATGCAATAGGCGAGGCAAAACACGCTGATGTAGCCATAGCTTATGGAAAAGGACAAGGTTTGATTCTGAGAAAAGGTGAGATTGTAGCGAAATTAAAAGAAGAAGATTTAGTTGAGCGATTTTTGCAAGAAGTTGAACTTGCTGCAAAGGAACTTGGTTAAATGCAAAATTTACACAATATAAATATAGAAAGGTCAGTCCTTAGTTCTATTTTGTTTGATCCGGGCTTATTTGAAGATATTGCTGCTATTTTAAAACCAAGAGATTTTTATCTTCCGGCTCACAAATATATCTTTGAGGCGATGAGCGAATGTGAGAGAGAAGATTTGCCGATTGATGAAGAATTTATCAAGAAAAAGCTAAACCATGAAAATCGTTTTGATGAAGAAGCAATGCTTGAAATCATCTCAACAAATCCTCTTCCGTCAACCAAGGCTTATGTAGAGGAGATACGGGAAAAAGCGATAAAAAGAGAATTGATTGAGCTAACTACACAAATTAAAGAAGTAACAATCGAACAGGATTTGCCATCAAATGATGTGCTTGATTTGGTACAGCAAAAATTATATCAGATAACCCAAGAAAATGGAGCCAAAGAGTTTAGAGAAGCTCCTGAGATGACAAAAGCTACACTTGAACATATACTTGAGCTTAAAAAAAGAGGAAATCAAATCGTAGTTGGATTAGATACAGGATTTTCGAAACTAAATGAGCTAACAACAGGATTTGGAAAAGGGGATTTAGTCATAGTTGCTGCTAGGCCAGCGATGGGAAAGACAGCTTTTAGTTTAAATCTAGCTCAAAATGCACTTGATGATAATAAAGGTGTGGCTATATTTTCACTTGAGATGCCAGCTGAGCAGCTGATGCTTAGGATGTTTAGTTCTAAAACTTCTATACCATTGCAAAAAATCAGGCGAGGTGATTTGAGTGATGATGAATGGAGCAGACTCTCAGGTGCAGCAGATGAGATGTCTAAAAAACAATTTTTTGTAGATGACAATGGAAATGTGGATATTCATCAAATCCGCTCAAAGCTTCGAAAATTAAAAACAAATCACCCTGAAGTTTCTTTAGCGATTATTGATTATTTGCAATTGATGGGCGGAAGTGGAAATAAAGATAGACATTTGGAAGTAAGCGACATGAGCAGAGGGCTAAAGTTATTGGCAAGAGAGCTTGAGATGCCTATAGTTGCACTTTCTCAGTTAAACAGAGGAGTAGAGAGCAGAGGAGATAAAAGACCTATGCTTAGTGACCTTAGGGAATCTGGAGCGATTGAACAAGATGCAGATATCATTCTTTTTGTATATAGAGATGATGTATATAGAGTGAGAGAAGAAAAAGAAAAAGAGCAAAAAGCAAGACTAGATGGAAAAGAATACAAGAGTAACTTTTTCGAAAAACCAGAAGAAAATGCTGAAGTTATCATCGGTAAAAATAGAAATGGCCCTATCGGTGTTGCAAATATGATATTTCAAAAAAATTGTACAAAATTTGTCGATGCAGGTGGTGTGCCGATAGAGATAATATATGGAGATACTGATAAAAAAGAAGCAAAAATATCAATGCCTATGATTTAAGGTTGGGATGAGTACAGATGGAGTCATTACCGCTTTTTGTAAATAAAAAAGAGATATTTGTTACTTTTTGTGTACTTTTGATTTTATTTTGTTTCTCTGTAGGTCATGAATATGTGAAGTATAAAAATCTAACAGATAAACCCTTACATGTAACGCAGGCAAAAGTTCTAAATCACTACCAAAAAAGTAAAAAAAATGGTAGAGTTTATGATGTTCTAAAATTAAAAAGTGCTGAGGGATATACATTTTATACAGTCAGTTGGAAAAAACGGGATATTCCAATCAGCTCAAGTCTTCTTGTTAAATTTAAAACAGATAAGATTTCGTTCCTAAGTTACATGAAGAATTTTTTTGCAGTAAATATCTTTATAAAAGCAATTAATTCAACAAAATCTTCATATTTGCAAAAAGCAAAAAACTACATCACAAACCAACATAAAAGCAGTGAGCTTAAAGAAGTTTTTTCAGCACTGTTTTTTGCTACAAATATAGAAAAAGCAACAAGAGCGAAGATACAAAAATTAGGAATTTCACATTTAGTTGCGATTAGCGGATTTCACCTTGGCTTGATAAGTTTGATTTTGTACTTTTTATTTACTCCGATTTATAAATTTTTTCAAAATCTTTATTTTCCATATAGAAACAGGAAAGCCGACTTATCTTTTGTGGTTTTCTTTGTTTTATTTTTTTATATGTACATTATAGATTTTTCACCATCTTTTTTGAGATCTTTTGTGATGGCTATTTTTGGATTCTTTTTGTTTAGCAGGCATATAAAAATCATCTCATTTGGAACTTTGCTTTTAAGTATCAGTTTGATTTTGATTTTATTTCCAAAGCTTATTTTTTCTATATCTTTTTGGTTTTCTGTGAGTGGAGTATTTTATATCTTTTTATTTTTGAAGCATTTTTCATATCTAAATAAAATTTTGATTTTTGTCCTTTTGAACTTTTGGGTATATGTGACTATGATACCTATTGTGCATTTTGTGTTTGAGGTTTTCACTCCGCTGCAGTTAGCTTCACCGATTTTGAGTATGCTTTTTACTGTTTTTTATCCACTTGAGCTTTTCTTGCATGCGATAAATCTTGGAGGTTTGTTAGATGGAGGAATAGAGTATTTGTTAAATCTACAAAGTAGTTTTTATGTGATAACTACTCCACTTTGGTTTTTACTGCCTTATGTAATTCTATCAATCTTTTCTATCTATTATAAGAGGTTGGCTATCTTCATTTTTTTTATCGCTTTCGCCGTATTCTTCATTTAACACGCAATATAATTTTATCCCATACAAATATATAAGCCACGAAAAGTATATCCATAAAAAGAAAAACATCACTATGCTAAAAGAGCCATAAATACTTAAGTATGTTTTATTATACGCCACATAATAAACAAATAGGCTTTTTGATAGATACCAAACAACAGAAGCTATAAAAGAGGCGATTAGAGCTATTTTTTTATTTATTTTAACATTTGCAGATATAATATACAAAACAAAAAACAAAAACCAAATAACAAAATATGGAAAAATCAGATATATATTTATGAAACTTGTGTATCGGCTTTTAGAGAGAATTTCTTGTGCAACCTGTGACAAATAAAAAGAAATCGCAAGGCCCAAAGGCATCATAGTAAGCATCGTCCAATATGTTGTTAATGATTCCCATAAAGTCCTTGTTTTTACTTTAAAAATTGCACTTATAATCTTTTCATAATCAAAAAAGAACATCACAGAGATATAAAGTACAAAAATTAACCCAACAGTTCCCATACTTCCTGTATTTGCCATAAATTTATTTAGGTATTGGCTTATGACATCTTGCTGAGTTGGGATGAGTGAATTAAATATAAAACCTTGTATTTTTGCATATTGTTCTTTGAAGCTTGGCATTTTAGTAAAGATACTAAAACTGATGAGCATTATGGGAATTAGAGCTAAGATAGTATGAAAACTAAGTGATGAAGCATAATGGGCGATGTCCTTATCCTTCATCTTTTTTGCAACTATTGTCAGTTTTTTAAAATTAATCATAATCCCATTTTGTTTGGATTTAAAATATTGTTTGGATCAAAAGCTTTTTTGATGGAGCGAAAAAGTTCCATCTCAGCATCACTAAACGCTAAGTGCATAAAAGGAGCCTTGCTAAGTCCAATCCCGTGTTCCCCGCTGAGTGTTCCACCTAGTTTTATCGTAGCTTTAAAAACTTCAACTATAGCTTCATGTCCAGCTTTAAGTTGCTCCTCATCATTTCCATCTATCATAACATTTGTGTGTACATTTCCATCGCCTGTGTGACCAAAACAAGGTATTTTGACATTGTATTTTTTGGATATCTTATCTACCTCATTTAAAAGTGCAGGCAATCTACTTCTAGGTACCGTTATATCTTCGTTTAATTTTTTACTACCATATATCGTGATACTTTGACTCGCATTTCTTCTAGCAAACCACAAAGCATTTCCTTCTTCTTCGTTTTTTGCTATTTTAAACTCTGTGCAGCCATTTTGAAAAAAACTATTTTCTATGATTTCTAATTGATTTGTTATCTCTTCCTCTAAATTTCCATCAACCGTTGTTATGAGAATAGCTCCTGCATCTATTGGTAAACCTTTGTGAAATTTTTGCTCAACTGCACGAATGCTTAAATTATCTAAAAATTCCATGGCAACAGGAGTTACTCCGCTTGCCATCGTCTTAAAAACAGCTTCCATCGCTTTTTGAACAGTTGGAAATATACCCATGGCACTTTTGGAGAGTTTAGGAAGTGCTAGTAACTTCAAAGTAATTTCGCTAATAACCGCTAGAGTGCCTTCACTCGCAATCAAAATGCCAGCTACATTGTAACCTGCCACATCTTTTATGGTTCGCTTACCTGCTCGTATTATCTCTCCACTTGGTAAAACTGCCCTTAGAGCCATAACAAAATCTTTAGTTATGCCATATTTTGCAGCTCTCATTCCACCTGCATTTTCACTGACATTTCCACCAAGAGTTGAATAATCTTGGCTAGCAGGATCTGGTGGATAAAATAGTCCTTTAGCTTCAACTGCTTTTTGCAAATCCATATTTATGACACCAGGTTGAACAACAGCTACTAGATTTTCCATATCAATCTCTAAAATTTTGTTCATATGTTTTTCAAGTGCTAGTATAACTCCACCATTTGCAGGCAGTGCACCTCCTGTAAAGCCACTTCCTGCGCCTCTTGGAGTTATGATGATTTTATTTTCATTGCAATATTTTAAAATTTTACTTATGTCTTCTTCATCTCTAGGAAAAATAACAGCATCTGGTTCATAGCGCGAACGCGTGGCATCATATGAATAGGCTAAAAGATGGGCCTTGTCATCATAAACATTTTCCTTACCAACTATTTCTTTGAAATGGTCTACATGTAGAGTATTCATTGTTTTATTAACGCTCTATAATAGTTGGAGTAAGAGCCCATTTCTTTTGAACTAAAGTTTAACCAAGAAGAATCTATGCCTCTAACTCTTGTATAAAAAGGAAGCTGTGCAGTTTTGATACTCCCGCTTTTTACCTCTTTTACTACTTTAAAATTATTGCAATCAACAAAATAACCACCATTATTCAATGCAAAAAATATTAATGAAGCTGAATTTTGCATGCACATTTTTTGAAAAATTGTTTTATCTGGATTTGGTCTATACTCTTGTGCTAGATATGCAGCCATTATGTCCGGATTAACCCAGGTTATATTTTTAAAGTGTGTAATTACATCATTATAGACTTTATAGTTTGGTGCAACAATCAAAGCTCTATCATATAGATAATTTAAAATTACTTGATCACCAACTTTAGGTCTAATGCCAGGTTTTGGAAGTGCGCTTTGTTTAAGAGCTTTATATACATGAAATCTTAATGTTGCTTTGTCACCTGATTTATTTATTACATCAACTCTCGCAACAATACTGGAAGTTGAGTCACCAAACTTATGAATTACGATACCAGTTGATCCTATGGCAATATCGTTTGAATTTTTAACTACTGCAGTATTGCCATTTATACTGATAATTTTAGTTTTAAATTCACTAAACAATCCGTTTGCATTTAGTGCCGAGATGATAATAGAAAAGATTAATATCGCTTTTCTCAATGGAACTCCTTTTGCTTTTAACTTTTAATAACGAGATTATACTATAACTGCATTAAAAGAAGTTTTATTTTGTTAAAAATAAAGTTATAAGCAAGTATAAGTTATAATTTATAGAACTATTTTGCAAAGGTTTTTTATGAGGAAATTATTTATTTTATTTTTGGTTGGACTTGCTTATTTGAATGCTGCTTATTTGGAGGAGTCTAAATGGAAAAGCGGTGAAACATTTTTAAATTTTTTAGAAAATAACTCATTGCCACTTAGCATATATTATAATTTAGATGGGCAAGATAAAGAACTTACTGCTGAGATAATTTCTGGTGTAAAATTTCAAATATTAAAAGGTGATAATGGTAAGATAGAGCAGGTACTAATTCCAATTGGGGATGAAATAGAGCTACAAATTAAACTGGATAATGGCAAGTATATCTTAACTACAACACCAATTATCTATGAAGAAAAAAAAGAATCACTGGCTATTCATATCACAAATTCTCCATATCAAGATATTATAAAAGCAACTGGCAATTATCTTTTGGCAAATGAATTTATCCAGTCTTTCAAAAAAAGTGTGAATTTTAAAAGATTAAGACGCGGTGATAGTTTGGTAATATTTTATTCTAAAAAAACAAGACTCGGCAGGCAGTTTGGAAATCCAAAAATCGAAGCTTCAATGATTGAAGTAAGAGGCATAAAGCACTATGTTTTTTTATATAATAAAAATAGATATTATGATGCAAAAGGAAGAGAAGTTGAAGGCTTTTTCCTGAGTTTGCCAGTTAAATATTCAAGGATTTCTGATCGTTTTACTTATAAAAGATGGCATCCTATACTTCATAGATACAGAGCTCATTTAGGTATAGATTATGCTGCGCCTCGCGGTACTCCTATAAAAGCAGCAAGAGCCGGAAAGATTATCTTTGAAGGTAAAAAAGGTGGATATGGCAATACTATTGTAATAAAACATGAGGGTGGATATAAAACTTTGTATGGTCATATGAGGGGATACAAAAAGGGAATTAGACGAGGAAAATATGTAAAAAAAGGTCAAGTTATCGGTTATGTCGGCTCAACTGGACTTAGCACTGGACCACATTTGCATTTTGGACTATATAAGGGTAATCGAGCTATAAATCCAGCTAGTTCAGTAAAATTAACAAAAAGTGTGCTTGCTGGTAAAATGAGAAAAGATTTTTTAAAATACACTGCAAAATACAAAAAAAATATAAAGTTAGCTTTAGTTAATAAAATAGAGCCAAAAGTAGAAAAGAAATTTGATTATATTGTCAGTTTACAAAAAAAAGAACAATACACCACGCAGTGAAGTTTAGTTGATGGTGCAATAATATGTCTTTGAGTAAAGAAACACAAGAAAATATTGACTTTTTAACTGATTTTATAGACGGTGGAACTGATGTAGAGATTTCTCCAACAGAGATCGCAAAAAAATTAAAAGCTATAAGAAAAGACGACAAAGAGGTATTTTTTGAATGTTTAAATAAGATACCAAACGACATCCTTGGAGATGTGGTTTTAGAGTTGCCAGATCACTATTTAAAAGACATAGTCAAAAATGTTCCAAATGCGCGCCTTAAAGAGATTATTGAAGAATTAGAGAGTGATGATGCTACTGACTTAATGCAAGACATAGAAGAGGCAGATAGTGAAAAAGCAAAAGAGCTTTTATCTACTTTGGATAAAGAAGATCAAGAAGAGATAAGAAGACTCAAAAGATATGATGATGAGCAAGCCGGTGCATATATGCAAACAGAGCTGTTCACCGCATTTTATGATGAAAAAATCCAAACCGCAATAGAAAGACTGAAAGTAGAAAAAAAAGAGGGAGAATTAGAAAATATTCATCATCTATTTATCGTGGATTCTTTAGGTAGATTGATATTTTCTATCGGTTTAGAAGACTTAATATTATTTGATTTTGATAAGACATTTAAAGAAGAGATAAGAGATAGGGAAGATGAGTTTCAGCCAAAATATGTAAAAGATGACGATGAGATAGATGAAGTTGTTCATATATTTGAAGATTATGATCTCTCTACTTTGCCTGTCGTTGACTATAATAATAAATTAATAGGAAGAATTACAGCTGATGATGTTCACGATATCATACAAGAAAGTGCAACCGATCAAATCTATGGTTTAGCGGGCGTTGATGAGGAAGCAGAACATGAAGAGAGTATAAAAGAAGCTGGCAAATCTCGTGCTTCTTGGCTTATGTTAAATTTGATGACAGCAATTTTAGCTTCTATTGTTATAAGTTTTTTTGATAAAACTTTACAATCTTATATTGCATTGGCAGTACTTATGCCCATAGTCGCTTCGATGGGTGGCAATGCTGGAACACAAACTTTAACCATTATGGTTAGACAACTGGCTTTGGGTGAAGTTGATTTTAATAACGCTAAAGAAGCTTTAAAAAAAGAGATTATACTCTCAACCGCAAATGGTTTGATTTTTGGTGTAGTGATGGGGACTATTGCTTTTGCGTGGTTTCATGATTGGAAAATTGGCATGGTTATAGCTTCATCTATGCTTATAAATTTACTATGCGCTGGACTAGTGGGAGCCACCATACCACTTTTTTTGAAAAAAATGGGAATTGATCCAGCTGTTGGCAGCACTGTAATTCTTACAACTTTTACAGATATTATCGGTTTTTTAAGTTTCTTAGGGTTAGCTAGTTTGGTTTTGATGTAGGCTAAGGGATTCCTTAATCAATAAATCTTTTATTTAAACCTTCATAACTATCGATTCTTCTATCTCTTAAAAATGGCCATATTCTTCTAGTGTCTTCGCATTTTGTTTTATCAATCTCAAAAACAACAATTTCTTCTTTGTCTTTGCTTACTTGGACTATAAATTCACCTTGAGGACCTACTGCGAAAGAGTTCCCCCAAAATCTTATGCCATCAATTATCTTTTGATTGTCTAATTCTTTTCCAACTCTGTTGATTGCAATAAGTGGAAGCCCATTTGCTACAGCATGTCCTCTTTGCACGCTAATCCAAGCATCTAGTTGTTTTTGCTTTTCATCTTCACTATCTTCATCAAACCAACCAATCGCAGTTGGATAAATTAAAATTTCTGCCCCACTTAACGCCATAAGTCTTGCCGCTTCAGGATACCACTGATCCCAGCAAATTAAGACTCCTAATTTACCTACACTTGTATTAATCGGCTCATATCCTAAGTCTCCTGGAGTGAAGTAGAACTTTTCATAAAATCCCGGGTCGTCTGGTATGTGCATTTTTCTGTATTTGCCAGCAATGCTTCCATCTTTTTCAAAAACTACTGCAGTATTGTGATAAATTCCAGCGGTTCTTTTTTCAAATAAAGAGGTCACTAAAACTATCTTATTTTCTTTTGCTATATGTGACCAAAATGCTACATCTTTTTCAAAACTATTTGCTTTGTCGAAATTTGTCTCATCTTCATTTATACAAAAATACTTATCTTGATGTAATTCCTGCAAGAGAACTAATTGCGCACCTTGTTTACTTGCTTTTTTTATTAAACCTACTGTTTTTTTTATTGTTTCATCTTTTGAATTATGAAATAATTGCTGGATTAGAGCAATTTTTAGTTTAATTTGTTTTGACATTTTTAGTCCCTTCATTAATTTTTTCAATTGCTTTCCATCTTCCAGTTACGCCGCATTTTGGGCATTCTGGAATTATTTCATTTTTATCTATATGTGAAGAGCTCTGACAATTGTTACATGCAATGTTCGTTGTAGCCATGGCTCTATCTCCTATCTTTAACATCATGCTAATACTAACCGCAGTGTATGCAGAGACAAAGAAAAGTAGAAAATAAGTAAGTACTAATTTGTAAAAATTTATTTTTTCAAATGCCATATGAAAGATATAATCACCTTGATTGATGATGTTTAAAATCGTTCCTACTACTATGGCAATTTTTATAGCTTGTCTCATTTGATATTTATTGCAAAATATATTGATTATTATCTCTCTTGTATATTTATTAAGCATTAAATTCTACATTTATATCAGGTTTTGGTGCACCTATATGGCAACCTTGCGCATAATCCACTCCACTTTTTTTAACCAATTCAAATATACTGTCATCCGAAACAAATTCAGCGATAGTTTTTACACCGATTGCTTTTGCATAAGCACAAATAGAATTTATAATAGATAAATCTTTTGAATTTGTGGCAATATTTTTTACTAAAGAGCCGTCTATCTTGATAAAATCTATATTTAACATTTGCAATTTTTGAAAATTTGAATAGCCAGTACCAAAATCATCAATCGCTATTTTAAAACCTTTTTCCTTAAATTTTGCAATCATGTCAGTATATTTATACACATCTTCATCTTCTAGAATTTCTATAACTACTGAAGATTTTTTAAACCCACTTAGATCTATAACTTTGCAAAATTTATTTAAGATTTCCTCGTCTTTTAAATCTTGCGTTGTTATGTTGATAGAAAATTTATAGTCTGTATTTTTGAATATATTTAGAGCTTGAGATAAAACTTCCTCGGTTATTTTTGGTAAATAATCTATTTGTTTCGCGACATCTAAAAATTTAAAAGGAAGGATGACATCATCTCCCTTTTCTACTCTTGCAAGGCATTCAAATTTTTCTATTTTATTCGCATGCAAATTATATATAGGCTGAAAATATGCTTTTAATTTTGCTTCACTTTTGTGCTCAAATATATCGTGTAATTTACTAGCCCACCTCAAATTTTCTTTGTATTTATCATTAATATTTTCAATATCTTTAAAATATAAAATATGCAAAAATTCTCTTTTTGCTTCAGATAGGGCTGTTTCAGTATTGTTAAGCAAAGAAGAATAAAGGTTGCTTTCATTGCTATTGTTACATGTAGAAGCAATTCCAACTCGTATTTTAGCGGTGATATTTATATCACTGATTGGCATTTTTAAATTATTAAATAATGTTAAAAAACTAGTTATTATTTCGTTAAATTTTCTCTCAATGGTATCTTTATCTAAATTCTCAAAATCCAAGAGAAAAGCAAAAGTATTTCCGCTTAGTCTGTATGTTTGCATATTAAATTTCAAGCTTGTTTTAAAATTATTTAATTCTTCTGCAAATTGTTTTAAGAGTTGATCTCCTTTTTGATGGCCAAAAAAACCATTTATTTCACTAAATTTTATAATATCAAAAGCTACCAAACTTAAATTGTTATTTTGAATTTTTGCGATATCTTCTAAAAGTTTTGTTCTATTGCCTAAAGAAGTTAAAGAATCTGTTATATTTTGAAGTTCAAGTTTTTCTCTACTTTTTTCTATGCTGGTTATGTTAAATCCATAAGCAAGTATGTAAGACTTTTCTTTTATACCCAAAGTTTCAATCATATAAATTTTGTCTTTATACTTATATTTTGTGCTTAAATTTTTTTCATTTTTTATTATATCTTCTGGACTAAGATTGGATAAATTTTTAAGACTTTTTATATCAGGAAGTATCATTTTAGAGGAATTATTTTGATATATTACATTACCAAATTTATCAAATATAAGAATTGGCTCCGGATTATTATTTGGTAGTTGTGATAAGTACTCTAATTTTTGCGCATATTTTTTATTTATACTTAAAAATTTATATATTGGGCAAAAATTGCTTACAGCTGTAAGAAGCAGCATCGTGGCTAAAATCGAATATATATTTATATTCGCACCTGAATAATAAAAAAGAGAAATTGAAATAAAAACTCTTGCAAATTTGTCTAAACCATATAAATTTTTCATAAGATGTTTATTGCCTTTGTACAAAATTTATCATAATATAATTTTAACATAAGTTGTGTGCACTAAGTATAAAGTATTTTTTGGTAATTAAACATTTTATGAGAATGATTATCAATTTAAGAGTTTCTTTAATTTAATTGTGATAATATTTCACTTATATAAATAATATAAGGATTTCTATGCAAGCAAAAAGAGTTTCTGATTTGAAAATTTCGGAACATGCAGTAGTGCGAAAAATAATAGCAAAAGAACCAGTAAAAAGCAGACTTTTGGCGATGGGTATAGTTAAAGGTGCAAATATTAAGGTGATAGAGCACACTTTAGCAAAACAGACATGGGATATTTTAAGCAATAATACAAAAATAGCACTTCGAGAAGAAGAGGCCAGCGGGATATTGGTTGATGAATAAAACCATAAAAGTAGCAATCGTTGGACAGCCAAATGTCGGTAAATCTTCCATCATAAATGCGATTAGCAATGCAAGCTTACATGTAGGGAATTTTAGTGGTGTTACGGTGGAGAAAAAAGAGGTATTTGTTAAGAGAGATTTATACGACATAAAGATGACTGACCTACCTGGAATTTATGCTCTAAATGCCTATACACCAGAGGAGCAAGTTGCCAAGAATTTTTTGATAAATGAAGAATACGATATCATTTTAAATGTTGTAGATGCGAATATACTTTCAAGAAATCTTATATTTACTTTACAGCTTTTAGATATGCGAAAAAAGATGATTTTAGTTGTAAATATGGTTGATGAGGTTGAAAAAAAAGGCGGATTTGTAGATAAAGAGACTCTAGAAACTTTGCTTGGGATAACAGTAGTATTAACTTCAGCAAAGGAAAATAGAGGTGTTGAAGATATAATCAGTAAAATTATTGAAACATACAAATCGAAAAAAAGCAAGGATAAGATTTATTATAATGAAAAGATAGAGCAAAGAATTGAAGAATTAGCAAAGATACTTAGAAAATCACCCCATTTTAAAGATGAAGATTACTCTAGGTTTATAGCGATTAGACTTTTGGATAGAGATGAGAGTATCTATAAAATGATACATGATTTGCCTATTTTTATAGAAGTTCACAATGCCTTAGAAAAAATGTACAAAAGTTTGGAAATTGAATTTGACGAAGATAGTACAATTGATATTTTTTCCAATGAAAGGGCTGCTCTTTCTTATGATTTACAAAGACAAGCTCTAGATTTAGACTTTGAAGAAGTGAGTTTGAGCGAAAAGATAGATAATGTTTTAATTCATCCAATTCTTGGGCTCCCAATATTTTTATTTTTTATGTGGGCTCTGTTTCAACTTACTTTTGAACTTGGAAATATACCTATGAATTTTATTGGTGATGTTTTTACCCAAACCTCCAGTTTTTTATCCAGCTTTCTTCCAAAAGGTATTTTTAATTCAATTTTAAGCGAGGGAATTTTACCAGCTGTTGGTGCAGTTGTCATGTTTTTGCCAAATATCCTGATATTATTTTTTGGGTTAAATTTGTTAGAGCAAACAGGGTACATGAGCAGAGCTGCTTACTTGATGGATGGGTTTTTGAAAAGATTTGGCTTACAAGGGAAAGCATTTGTACCCCTTGTCAGTGGTTTTGGCTGTACGGTTCCAGCTTACATGGCAGCAAGAACTCTAAAAAACCCAAAAGATAGAATCATAACTATGCTAGTGCTTGGATTTATGAGTTGTGGCGCGAGACTTCCTATTTATGTTTTAATGATTGCTGCGTTTTTTTCTAATCATAATCCTGGAAATATTTTATTTTTTATTTATATTGGCGGAGCTATTTTAGGACTAATAGTTGCTAAAGTTTTGAGAATGGTTTTGTTTAAAGGTGAGCCTGAGCCATTTGTTATGGAAATGCCACCATATAGATTTCCGTCATATAAGGCTCTATTTATGGATTTATGGATTAAGACAAGAATGTTTTTGAAAAAAGCAGGTACTTTTATAGCAATAGCTTCAATGGTGGTATGGTTTTTAAGCTCATATCCCAAAAATAGTCTTTTAAGTGAAAATTACACAAATCAGATAGAGCAAAGCAAAAATATCGAAACAAAAAAACAATTAGGCAATACACTAAATGCTAAATTATTGGAAGGTAGTTACTTGGGAAGAGTCGGTAAATTTATAGAGCCAGTTTTTAAACCTCTTGGATTTGATTGGAGGATGAGTGTTGCTGTGGTAGCAGGACTTGCTGCTAAAGAAGTTGTTGTCTCGACCATGGGCACTTTATATGCAGTTGGAAATAGCAGCGGGTCAAACAAAGGTTTTATACAAAAAATACGAGAAAATATCAGTTTCAAAGCCGCCTTTGCCCTTATAATTATCATTATGATTTACTCGCCTTGTTTGGCTGCTATGAGTACATTTTATGCTGAAGTTCCTCAATGGGCTTGGAGGACTTTTTATACGATTTATCCAAATGTAGTCGCATGGTTGTTTGCTTATGCGTCGTATCAAATTTTATCCTTGATGGGTTATTAAGTAATTTTTATGTAAAATAAATATATGAAATTAAGTGAATTAGAAAAAGGCCAAAGAGCCATAGTAGATAAGGTTAATTTGAAAGAAGACTTAAAAGAAAGGTTTTCATCTATGGGCTTATCCGTAGGGACTCCTATAAGAGTTTGCAGAAAGACAATTGGAAATGATTCTCTACATGTAAAGCTAGACTGTACTTCATGCTTGGCTTTAAGTCGCGAGGAAGCTAAATTTATTGAAGTTACACCAGCGCAGGGTAGAGGATTTGGATTTAGAGGCGGCAATAGAAAAAATATTGACGAAGACTGTTGTGATATGGGATATTGCGATAATGAGGAAAAGTCTTAAAAGATATTTTTAGCTTTTTGTCGCACTTAATATCTTTTCATCACTGTCTAATAGAGAGTCATCATAGGGATCTAAGTGCACATTGATAATCCACTCATGCTCAGGATTTATCTCTTTTATCTTGTCTTCAACTCTATCCCCTGCATAATGTGCACGAAGCAAGGACATAGAGAGGTCAAATACTAAATGAACATCTACAAAATTTATATTTCCTGATTTCCTTGTTTTTAAGAAGTGGTAATCACTAATTTCTTTTTCAGAGGTTATCGCCTCTTTTATTTCTTCTACAGTTTTTTCATCAAGTGCGACATCAAGCAAAATAAGTACTCCATCTTTGATTATTTCATAAGAAGAATATATGATATATATAGAGATAATTGCGCCCATAATAGAATCTATTAAGTAAAAATTGGTAAAATGAATAATGACTAAAGAAATCAATATCGCGCCATTGCTATAAACATCGGTTTTATAGTGTAAGGCGTCAGCTTTTATCACCATATTGCTAGTTTTCTTTGATACATAATTTAGAAAATACACTAGTGTAATAGTTAAAATCAGCGAAACAACCATAACAATAATTGAAGAATTAAGATGGGTAACTATTTCATTATGATAAGCTTTTTTTATGGCTTCATAAAATATAAAAATGCCCGACATTGTTATGATGGTCCCCTCTATAACTGCAGCTAATGCTTCGATTTTACCTTTTCCATAGTTAAATTGTTTATCTGCAGGTTGCTCAGATTTACTTATAGCAAAGTAATTGAATGCTGAAACGATAAAGTCTAAACCAGAATCAATCGCACTAGCTATTACGGAAACTGATCCACTAATGAGTCCAATTATAAGTTTTATGATGATTAAAGTGATAGCAGTTAAACTCGATACTACAGTAGCTTTTTTTTGTAATGTCATAATCCCATCCTTAATTTGAATTATAGCAAAAATAATTCATGCTTGCACAATGCAAACTGCCATGCTCTCTTATAAATATTGAGGCATCCACTCCTATTACTTCTCTTGCAGGGAAAAAGTTTTGTAATTTTTCAAGAACTTCTTTGTCATTCTTGTCATTGTATGTTGGCACGATTAAAGCGTTATTTATAAAAAGGAAGTTTAAATAAGTAGCTGACAACCTTTGGTTATCGAAAAACTTTGCTTCTGGAAGAGGCAATGGAAAAAGATCATAGCCCGTCTCTTTTAACTCTTTTTCCATCATAGCAAGTTCTCCAAAATGAATATCTAGCTCATCATAGCACTTTACATAAGCAATTGTATTTTTGTCTATAAATCTTGCTAGTGTATCGATGTGTGAGTCAGTATCATCTCCTATAAGGGAACCATGTTTTAACATTATAAGTTCGTTCACGCCAAATAATTCTTTTAATTTTATTATGATTTGTTCTTTTGAATAGAGCGGATTTCTATTTTGATTAAAGATGCAATTTTCAGTGCTTAGCATTGCTCCATGCCCATTTGTATCGATACTCCCGCCTTCTAGTACAAAGTCTATATTTTCCAATTGTGCATCAAAAAATTCCATATTTTGTAATTTTTTATTTACCGCATTATCTTTTGTTGAGTCAAATTTTCCACCCCAGGCATTAAAGTTAAAATTATAAATATTAAGTTCTTTATCCCTAAAAACACAAATTCCACCAAAATCTCTTATCCAAGTATCATTTGTTTCGATTTCTATTAGTAAAATATTCTTCAATATTGGTAAAAGTGTTGATAGTCTTTTTTTATTTTCGCACAAGATAACACATTTTTGATATTTTTGTATAGACTTTATTAATTCTATATAAGAGAATTTAATTTCCTCCATGTTGTGTTTCCAGTCGCTTTTGATGTTTGGAAAAACTAACATAACAAAGTCTTGCTCTTCCCATTCAGCTGGTAATCTTATTGTCAAATTTTATCCTTTTTATGATATTATATTTTATCATAAAAAAGGATAAAGATGTTTAAAAAATGGCAAAAGAAAAGCATTAATCAGATGAGTATATATGCGATTTTTTTTGCTGGCATCTTTGCATTTGTGGCTGCTTTCGTAGTCATCTTTAATGAATATTTAGATTTTAATAAAGAAATAGTTCAAATAGAAAAAAGTTATATACAAAATCAAAAAATAGAGATAATCAAAAAAACCAAAATGTTGAAAAAAATAATCCAATACAGTTATAAAACTTCTGAAACTAATGAAACTTTGGAAAAAAATGTTGCCAGAATAGGTAAATTCCTTTTGAGCAACAATGAGGATAAAACAAATTTTTTCATATTAGATCAACATGAAAAAATTATATATGTTTCCAATGAGGAAAAATTTCCACCACAAACAAAAGCAAAAATTTGCAAAATTGGAAAAAATGGTGGAGGTTTTCTAAATTTTAAAGATAATAAAAAAGAATTTTTAGCATACATACAAGAGTTTAAAAAGTTAGGTTGGGTATATGGCAGCGATATTAATGCAGGTGAATTTAAACAAGTAATAGAGCAAAAAAGAATTGCCTATAAAAATAAAATTTCAGGATTTGTATTAAAAATAGTTTTTTTGACAGTTCTTTTGTATATTATCAGCATAATAAAATATAGATTCTATACAGAAAAATTATCCAAAGAACTAAAATTCATAATCAATTCTTTCAAAGAAGCGTCTCCAGAATATCGTTCAATCAACCTAGATAAAATAGAATTTTATGAGTTTAATCAAATAGCTCTACATGCAAACGCCATGATAGATAAAATAAAAAATAAAAATAAAGCTTTAATAACACTAAATTCTGATTTAGAAAATTTGGTTGAACAAAAAACCAAAGAGCTTCAAAAATCAATGGATTACACAAAAGAATTACTTAAATACCAAGAAAAATTTGTAAGAAATGCTATACATGAGATTAACACTCCCCTTTCTATTATTCTTATGAATATTGAGTTGTATAATTTGAAGTTTGAAAAAAATCATTATCTGACAAATATAGAAGCGGCTGTTAAAATCTTGGAAAATATTTATGGAGATCTTGGTTACATTGTAAAAAAAGATAGGGTTGAATACGCAAAAAATATGATAGATTTTTCACTTTTTCTAAAAAATAGGGTTGAATATTTTCAAGATGTGGCTGATGGAAATGATTTGAAAATAAAAACTAGAATCGAAGAAAATATTTTTATATTGTTTAACGAAGTGCAACTTCAAAGACTTTGCGATAACAATATCTCAAATGCCATTAAATACAGTTATATAAATGAAGTGATTTTTATAAAATTATATAAAGAAAATAATTTTGTTATTTTTGAAGTATCAAATATTGGTGAAGATATTTTAAACAGTGAAAAACTTTTTGAGAAATTTTACAGAGAAGACAGGGCAAGAGGAGGTTTTGGTTTGGGATTAAATATAGTCAAGGAAATTTGTGATTCTAATGATGTAAAAATAAAT
>CAZYTB010000032.1:0-5161 GCA_964650375.1 uncultured Campylobacterales bacterium
TAGCTTGATAGATATATTTTAAGTCTGCCTCGTCTTAAAATGAAATTAGAGGCTAGTTTTGTCTAGCTTTGCTAGTTGTGTGAAGCAAAATTAAATTTTAACAACTATTTTAAACATGTAGATGTCAAGAGTGGCTATTTTTGGACTCCGGTTCGATTCCGGACAACTCCACCATAACTTCAATTCAAATCAATCTTAAACAAGCTTATAAATCCCGACTTAATTAAAAAAATCGGGTGATTAAAAATCACTGATTTTTTAATTAAGACTAAATATTTAACTTCTCTTATATTGATTTTTTTGTAAAAATATTATTTTGATACTCATCTAAATCATTTAAGCATTTACTACACACTACTTTGCTATAATGAAGTTTTATTTTAGTGATAACTTCAAGCTTACTTATCTTGATTGCTTTGTAATAATTTATTCAAAGGTTGGTAAAAAGTTACACTACTAGGTTATATTAAGATTTTAAATGAAACCTTAAAGCCCTAAACTTAGGGCATTAAAGATAAATAGTCGGTAGAGGACAATCCGCCATATAATAAGGAATTTGAATTGCGCTTTTTTGTTTTAACTCTTTTATTTATAACTAGCATGTATGCAATACCTCCATATATTGATAAACAAAATATTCTACCCAATCAAGCGACTGATCAATTTGATGCAGAGTTTCAAGCAAAAGTTATCACTAACAACTTTGATCCATTAGCACCTTATAATAGAGTTATGACAAGTTTTAATAATTTCTTTTACCTAAATATTTTGAACCTGGTATCTACTGGATACAAGGCAATTCTTCCAAAACCTGCTAGGACAGGAATTGCTAATTTTTTAGATAATTTAATGTTTCCACTAAGACTTGTAAATAATCTTCTTCAGTTTAAGTTTAAAAATTCATATTATGAAACTCAGAGATTTATCTTAAATTCTACGATTGGGCTCGCTGGTTTTATAGATGTTGCAAATAATTCTTTTAATATAAAACAGTACAATGAGGATCTTGGACAAACGCTTGGATTTTATGGAATAGGTGGCGGTTTTAATATAGTTTGGCCATTTCTTGGACCATCAAATTTAAGAGATAGTGTAGGTTTTATAGCTGATTCTTTAATTAATCCGTTAAATTATGTATCAGGTAGAAATTATAATCTTTTAGACAATAATACACAATATTATTTAATGAGAGGTCTTGATATTGTAAATTACAATTCCTTACATATAAATGCGTATAAAAATCTCACTAAAGATGCACTTGATTTATATCCATTTTTGCAAGATGTATATGAACAAAGACGAAATAAATTGATATCGGAGTAGAATAAGAATGATGATAAAAAAAATATTTGTACTTTTAACTCTTCTTTTAGCGATAAATCTTTTTGCACTAGAAGAAAATCAAATCAAAGAATTTATGAATAAAAATATAAATGCCGTTACACAAATGCTTAAAAATAAAAAAGTAGACAAAGAAGCTTTAAGCAAAAAGATTTTTAAGATTTTTGACCCAATTTTTGATTATAAGTTGATGTCAATACTGTCGATAGGTGGTAATGTTTGGAGAGATTTAGATGCTAAGCAAAGAGAGGAATTTACCAAAGAATTTACCAATAGATTAAAAAATTCTTATAAAGATAAACTTGATGCATATAATGGTGAAGTTTTTATTATGAAAAAACTGGAAAAAGTACAACCAAACAGAATCCATCTTGTAACAGAATTAGCTGGTAAAAAAGATAAATATGATATAACTTACAAATTTTATAGAGCAAAGAATCATGAATGGTATATCTACGATGTAAATGTTTTAGGAGTTAGTATCGTACAGACTTATAGGGCTCAATTTTCAGATGAATTAAAAAAAGAAAGTTTTGATGAGTTACTAAAAAAATTAGCAACTAAGCATTAATCTGTTCCATGTTAAAATCATTTTATAGCAATTTTATATTAAAATTTCCAAAGATTATACTTTTTGTATTTTTGTTGCTTACTGCCTTATTTGGTTATTTTGCTACAAAATTGAGTATTGATGCTTCAGCTAGCACTCTGCTTTTAAATAATGATAAAGATTTGGCTTTCACAAGAAAAATGAGTGAGAGATACTACATGCCAGATTCTTTGGTGGTAACTTATAGTCCAAAAGATAAATTGCTCTCTAAAAACTCGCTTGATACCTTGCGTTCACTAAGCGGTGATTTGTTAAAACTGAATCAGATAACTTCTGTAGTATCCATTTTAAATGTACCTCTCTTGCAAAGCCCTCCCAAACCAGTAAAAGATTTGCTAGAAAAGATTCCAACTTTGAGCGATAAGGGTGTAAATAAAAAATTTGCAAAAAAAGAGTTTTTAAATAGCCCTTTTTATAAAAATAATTTGGTTAGTAGCGATTTTAAAACTACAGCACTTCTTCTTTATTTGAAAGATGATATAAAATATAAAAATTTTATTAAAGAACAATATAAGCTTGAAAAAGAAGGCAACGAAGAAAAACTAAAACAATTAAATATGAGATTTCAAAATTATAGGGAATATAAAACAGAAGTAGAACATAAAAATTTAATACAAATCCGAAAAATCCTCAGTAAATATAAGAGTAGCGGGAAGTTATTTTTAGGTGGGGTTAGTATGATAGCTGATGATATGATTGGCTTCATAAAGAGCGATTTAAAGATTTTTGGCTCTATTTTGCTGCTGCTCCTTATTACAACACTATTTGTTATATTTAGGGATATTAAATTTGTACTCATTCCCATAATAGTTTCTGTTGTTTCTGTTATTTTCACCACTGGTTTTCTAGGTCTATTTGATTGGGAAGTGACCGTGATTTCATCAAATTATATCTCTTTGCAACTAATAATAACCATATCTTTAATCCTTCATTTAATTGTCAAATACAGAGAATTGGCAAATGATGAAAGTCTCTCACAAGAAGAGTTACTTTTACAAACTGTTATATCAAAAGCAAAACCATCATTTTATGCAATTATCACTACTGTTGCTGGATTTGGCTCTTTGGTATTTGCAAATTTGAAACCAGTTATAAACTTGGGCTATATGATGGGTCTTGGAGTTTCAACTTCTTTGGTGGTATCATTTATTCTTTTTCCAACAATTATGATACTTTTTCCAAGGACTAGAACGCATGTAACGCAACAAAGAATTGGTTTTAGCATAACGCATATCAGCGAAAAACTTGTGGAACATCATGGTAAGAGCATATTACTTGTTGCAATTATCATGGCAATCATATCTATCATTGGGGCAAGTAAATTAAGAGTGGAAAATAGTTTTATAAATTATTTTAAAAAAAATACTGAGATTTATAAAAGTATGGAAGTTATAGACAAAAAACTAGGTGGCACAACTCCTCTGGATTTGATTGTTACTTTCAAGAAGGCTAAAGAAGCAAAAGTAAAAAAAAGCACAGACGGATTTAGTGAATTTGAAAATGAATTTGAAAAAAATCAAAATAAAAATGAATATTGGTTTACGCCAAGCAAGATGGAAGTAGTAAGAAAAATTCAAAACTATCTAGAGTCTCTCAAAGAAGTCGGCAATGTAGAATCGCTTGGATCACTGCTAGAAGTTGGGAAAGAGTTGAATGGTGGTAAAAATTTAGATACATTTCAATTAGCGGTACTTTATAATCAAATGCCGAAAAAATTTAGAAATATTATATTGAACCCTTTCGTAGATATAAAAGCAAATCAACTTCGCTTTGCGATGAGAATAATTGATTCTAATCCAAAATTGAGAAGAAATGAATTGATAGAAAAGATAGAAAGAGAGGTTCCAAAAATTGCAGGAACAAAAGATATAACATACAGATTATCAAATTTGATGGTGTTGTATAACAATATGTTGCAATCTTTATTTAGATCTCAAATATTAACCTTGGGTGCAGTCGTACTTATACTGTTTTTAATGTTTTTAGTCTTATTTAGATCCCTAAAAATTTCATTAATTACAATCGTTACAAATATGATTCCAGTTGGTGTTATCTTTGCAGTTATGGGCTTTGCTGACATTCCGCTTGATGTTATGACGATAACCATAGCTTCCATAAGCATCGGAATTGGAGTTGATGATACAATTCACTATATCCATAGATTTAGAGAGGAATTTGAAAAAGATCATAACTATATAAAAGCTATGGAAAGATCTCACAATAGCATAGGTTATGCTATGTTTTATACTTCATTTGCCATTATACTTGGATTTTCAATTCTAGTATTTTCAAATTTTATACCAACTATCTATTTTGGACTTTTAACAATTCTAGTTATGACTTTTGCACTTTTAAGTGCGTTATTGTTGCTACCAAAAATGCTAATAATGTTCAAAGTCTTTGATAAAAATTAGGGGCATCTCTAATGACCCTAAATATTAATCTCTTCTTTTATGACTTTTGCAATACCAGAAATTTTTTGTATTTTTTGAGTTTTGTTTAGAGAATCGTCTAGAAGCACTTTAACGAAAGCACTGCCAACGATTACACCATCTACTCCTTTTGATTTTTCTTTGGCTGTTTTTTCATTTACTCCAAAACCTAAATATAAAGGAGTTTGGCTGTTAGATTTTACCTCTTTTATAATTTCGCTCAAATCTTCACTCATTCCTGAGCCTGTAATGCCGGCATACGCAACAAGATATATGAAACCGTCACTATTTTTTACAACTTTTTTTATTCTTTCTTTGCCATCAGTTGGAGCTACAAAATTTACTAGTTTTATCGAGTTGTTTTTCAAAAGTGGTTTATATATGGTTGATTCTTCATGAGGTAAATCAGGTATTATAAAACCTTTTACTCCCATACCGCTTGCAATCTTAGATATATTTTCTACACCCTTGTTGTAAAAAGAGTTAAAATATCCCATCCAATATGTATCAATTTCACTTGAAATATTTTTTGAAATTTCATATAGACTCTGCATTTTAAAACCATTTTTTAATGACCTCAGATTTGCTTCTTCTATAATAGGTCCATCCGCAACGGGGTCAGAAAATGCAATTCCAAGCTCTAATATATCTGCACCTGAATCTCTTAGAGACAATGCTAAATCGACGCTAAAATTAATATCTGGATATCCAGCAGTTATATAGGCTACGAGTTTTTTCATTTAACTGTCCTCTTTTTTAGGAAGTAAATTCCTGAAAA
>CAZYTB010000032.1:5261-21323 GCA_964650375.1 uncultured Campylobacterales bacterium
ATTCATCGCGACTAAAGCACGAAGTGAAACTTCTGTAAATTTCATTTAACTGTCCTCTTTTTTAGGAAGTAAATTCCTGAAAAATTCATCGCGACTAAAGCACGAAGTGAAACTTCTGTAAATTTCATTTAACTGTCCAAATCAAGAGGTATTTTAATAATCAAAGGATTTAGCATACTAAAATAATCAGCATCTCGTTCAATATCTTGTCTATAGGCATCAAATTGATCACTAATGAGCAAAAGCCAATCTATAAAATCTTCACTTGCAGGACCACTAAGTATCCTAGCTTCTTCTGCTACATCTTCACATAAGGTGGCTAATTTTATGATAGGTTCTAACTTCAAAAATCCACCTGCTGATTTTAGATTGTGAAATATCCTAAAAAGCTCTCCGATATTATCTTCATAATACTCTATTTTATTTAAGTTTATAATCAAAGGCTCCATGTTTTCGCACATAATAGAATAATGATTGATAAAATCTTCAACAATTTCTAAATCAAAATCAATCTCCATTTGCTTGTAGATGCCCATAATATTTCCTTTCAAAAGGTCAGCTGCCTCTTTTAAGTACAATTGTACCATTTTTTTGATAAAATATATTAAAAATTATTAGGTGTTTACGCACATGCAAACTATAACTTCTATTAAGAATAGCAAATCAAAAACTCCACTCGTTATGATAACTGCTTATGATGCTCTTTTTTCTTCTTTGTTTGATAAAAAAGTAGATATTATTTTAGTTGGCGATAGTTTAAATATGAGCTTTAACTTAAAAAAAGATACCTTATCTGCTACGATGGATACAATGATTTATCATACAAAAGCTGTGTGTGCCGGAGCAAAAGATACACTTATTGTTTGTGATATGCCTTTTGGCGCTTATACTGATGAAAAGATGGCTTTAAAAAATGCTTCAAGAGTCTATCAAGAAACAAATGCACAGGCTGTTAAAATTGAAGGCGGAGAAAAAAGGGCTCATATCATAAAAACTTTAACGGTAAATTCTATAGCAGTTATGGGACATATCGGATTGATGCCACAATTTGTCAGAAGTGAGGGCGGATATAAAGTTAGAGGAAAAAGCAAAGAGGACATAGAACAACTAATAAAAGATGCAAAAGCTGTTGAGGAAGCAGGTGCATTCTGTATCGTAATTGAAGGTGTTATTGCTGAAGCCGCTAAAGAAATATCTCAAAGTATAAATATACCCACTATTGGCATTGGAGCTGGTGCGGACACAGACGGGCAAGTGTTAGTTTGGAGTGATGCTTTTGGCTTTTTCAATGGGTTTAAGCCAAAATTTGTTAAGCAGTACATGGAAGGCTCAAAACTTATAGAAAATGCTCTTGATGACTACATAAAAGAAGTGCGCTCAAGAACTTTCCCTGCAAAAGAGCATACTTACTAATGGAAAGAATTGTAGAGATAGACAAGATAACATTTGAAAATGAATATGAAAAATCATTAAGGCCAACTTCATGGGATGGCTACATCGGTCAAGAAAAAATCAAGAAAAATCTTAAAGTTTTCATAAAAGCATCTAAAAAAAGAGGTGAGTGTCTTGACCATGCACTCTTTTTTGGACCTCCAGGTCTAGGAAAAACTACACTGGCGTATATCATATCCAATGAGATGGAAACAAATATAAAAATGGTAGCGGCTCCCATGATAGAAAAAAGTGGTGATTTGGCCGCAATACTTACAAATCTTGAAGAAGGTGACATTCTCTTTATAGATGAGATTCATAGACTCTCCCCTGCAATTGAAGAGATACTTTATCCTGCTATGGAAGACTTTAGGCTTGATATCATCATTGGTAGCGGTCCTGCTGCTCAAACCATAAAGATAGATCTTCCTAAATTTACCCTTATCGGAGCAACAACAAGGGCTGGAATGATTGGTTCTCCTCTTAGAGATAGGTTTGGTATGCACTTCAGATTACAATTTTATAATAAAATTGAATTGGCAGAAATTATTACTAAGGCTTCAAATCAATTAAATAAAATATGCCTGGATGAAGGGGCATTAGAGATTGCTAGAAGATCAAGGGGTACTCCTAGAATTGCCTTGAGATTATTAAAGAGAGTGAGAGATTTTGCAGATGTTGAAAATGAAGATAAAATAACTAAAAAAAGAACTGATTATGCTTTAAGTGAACTAGGTGTAAATGAATTAGGCTTTGATGAACTAGATATAAGCTTTTTAAAGCTTCTAGTTGAGTCAAAAGGCAGGGCTTTAGGATTAAATACAATTGCAGCAGCTCTAAGTGAAGATGAGGGCACCATAGAAGATGTCATTGAGCCGTATCTTTTAGCAAATGGATACATGCAAAGAACTGCTAGAGGTCGAATTGCTAGCACAAAATGCTATGAGCTTTTTAAGCTGACACCTATCATTAATGGTGGGTTATTTGGAGATGATACAATATGAATACACAAAGAATATTTCTTATCGCATTTTTTTTAGTAGTTCTTTATTGGATATTAAAATTGTATCAGCCTTTCTTGGTTGTTATTACAGTAGCTTCGTTATTATCAATTGCTATTTATAATGTAAACTCACACATTGAGAAGTTTGTTAAATATCGTGGTTTATCAGCAACAATTTCAACTTTGCTTTTATTTATCATATTTTTTGCTCCAATCATATATATAATTACTTCTGCTGGAGAAGTCATCAACAGTTTTGATCCTCATATTGTAGATAACACTATCAGCTACATAAAAAATATCAATTTTAAATTACCAACTAGTTTATCTTTTTTTCAAAACGATTTAGACAGTTTTATAAAAGGCCTAGACTTTACAGAAGTCACTAAAACTGCCTTATCTTACCTAGCTGCTATCGGCAAAAATAGTGCTAATTTTTTAAAAGATATGTTTTTAATTCTAATCTTTTTCTTCTTTATAACTCTAAATGCAAAAGAGTTAGGTAGCTACTTTAGAACGATATTGCCTATGAGTGATTATGAAATAAATGTTATTTTTGGTGAAGTTTCAAATATTATGAGTGTTGTATTTTATTCTATTCTGGCAACAGCAATATTTGAAGGAGCTCTTTTTGCCTTTATTGGTGTTATGTTTGGCTACAATGGTCTTTTACTTGGTATATTTTATGGTTTTGCCTCTTTGATTCCTATCGTTGGTGGAGCTATTATGTGGATTCCTCTGAGTGCTTATGAGTTTGCAAATGGCAATTATGTAGCAGGTTTTACAATAGCGATTTATTCAGTAGTCGTTATATCTATCGTAGCCGACACTTTTATAAAGCCACTGATTATAAAGTTTATAAATAATAAAATATCTACAGTTGAAGCAAACATAAATGAAATTATAGTATTTTTCGCGATACTTGCAGGGCTTACTACTTTTGGTTTTTGGGGAATGATTTTGGGACCTGCAATTACAACTCTTTTTATATCACTCATGACTATGTTTAAGACTATAAAAGAAAAAGGTTTAGATATTTAAAGCTCTCCCATACATTCTTTTAGAAGTTTTATTATATTTTCATGTCTATTTTTTCGTTTATTGATAAATTCTATTTTTTCATCTTTAATATTTTGAAATTTTTCTATTAATCTATCATAATCCTTGCTTAGAAATGTCCTGCTTGAACTCATTAAATTTTTTAATTCATACATGTAAAAACTCTCACTGAGTCTTTGTTTGATTTCATCCAAATTTGGTTGATATAAGGGAAATCTTGTTGGATTTTCTTCATATAATTTAGCAAAGCTATCTATCTTATCATTTAAAAAAGAGATGCAAACTTCTGTTGCATTTTGATAATTAAACTTGATAGAACTATTAATATGCTCAAAATTTGAACTAATAAGTGCGTGAGAATCCAACACTTCATCATTGTAAGGTTTTAGTATATGCTCATAAACTCTTGCTGCAAATTTTCTCATATTTGCAAACTCTATATCTGAGTGTATATCCTCTTTTTTTCTTATGATACTATATGGACTTTGCCACATAAAAATATTTTCTTCAAATTTTTTGTATATTTCTTTATTTTTTTGGTTTACTCTATTTTCAATTTCACTTATATGTCTTGCATATCTTTTAAACATTTTTCCAACCAAATCATCGTCATAAAAAAGAGTTTTATAAGCAGAATCAGCATTTATTTTTGCGCAATCATATTCTGCTTTCAAATATATAGTTTTATTTTTGAAAATACCTTTTTTTTGTTTTGTATATCTTGCTCTTTTTTCAGTTATAACTTGGTCATAAATTTCTGATGCAATTGTATCAATTATCTGCTCTATCTTTATATATGCATTTTTCAAGTCTTTCGAAAATATAATTTTTGAATTTTGAAATTCTGTTTTTGAATTTAAATCAAATTTTTGAATCTCTGAGATTACTTCATCATATATTTTTAAAAACAGTTCATATTGGTCTATGGTTTTTTGGCAAATATTTTTAATCTCTTTTTTTATCGCAAATTCTTTTGACTGGGTTGCTCTTGGCTGAATTTCATGTTTTATAAAATCTATAACTTTTTGAATATTTGAGCTCTTGGCCAATTCTAAATTTTCGCTCAAATCAATATCTCTTATAATATCCAGTTTTTTTTCATAATTTTGATATTTTTCCTCTAAAAATGTACTCTCCTGGCTTTGCATATTTGCTTCTAGCTTTACATGTAGAGATTTTAAAAAATTCTCTAAAGCCTCCTGCATGAGAGCATTTTTGTCACTGCTTCTTGATATTAATGCCTGTTTTGCAGATATTGGTACAACTTTGCTAAAAAATTCAGCAAAAGTCTCTTTGACATAAGAAACACTCTGTTTCACTTCCTCTTCACTAAATTTGTCTTTTTGATTTAATACACATAATGATTTATTTTTATATTGAGCTAAATATTGTTTAAGAACTTTTGCTTCACTCATTTTTCCAGCATTATCTATAAGGGTTAGCCAAATGATGCCATCCACTTCTTTTAAAACTTTTATTGTTGTTTGCGTATCAACAAATGCTGGTGAATTAAGCCCTGGCGTATCAACAAATACAATATCTTTTAGCATGTTTAAAGGTGAGTATAGGATCAGATAATCGATATCTTCAACACTCGTTCTTTGATCGGTAAATTTATTTATGCTTTCAATGTCGTGATATTCATCTCTTCCATCTTTATATTTCACCCTGATTTTTATCTCATCCCCATATCTTATATAATTGACTTTTGATGTAACTGGGGTTATACCGGTTGGTAGAATATTTTTTGCTAATAATGCATTTAAAAATGTTGATTTTCCACTAGAAAATTGACCAGTTATTGCCACTTTCATGGGCTCTTTTACTCTTATTTTTAATTTATCAATTGCTTGAGTTAATTGAATTGAAGGCGAGAGTTTATCGGAGAGCAATAGGTATGTAGCTTTTTTAAGCAGTCCTAAAAGAGTTTCATCAAAAATTGGAGTAAAACTTAGATATTTTTCTTTATATGAAGCAATAAAATTATCGAATAGACTCATTTCATTTCCCTATTGATTTGACTCAAATCATTTTTAATTCTCTTAAGTATCTCTTTTTTACTTTTGATCTCTTCTAGCCTTTGTTTTTTATCGACCGAAGAATTTTTGATACTTTCCATACTCTTTTGAATCAAACTATCTTCAATATTCATATTGCTTTCCATCTTCTCAACTCTGATTTTGCTCATATTTATAAAATTTCTCAGTAAATCTTCATTTATTTTTTTTAGCTTTTCGTTTAGTGGTTTTTTTATATTCTCTACTTCATTTTGTAGTATATTGTCCAACGAAATATCTAGGCCTTCTAGATTTTTATTTGTATATTTTTTTATAACATTATATATTTTTAAAAGGAGAATATCTCTGTTTTGAAAGAGCATAAATGACTTAAAATGTTTATCAAAAAATTCTTTAGAATCAAATGTTTGATTTTCAAAATCTTTTTCACTCTCAAAATCTTCAAAACTGTTTTTAATAAAAGTATAAGAAGTTCGCATCTTTTTGGCAAACTCATATCTATAATCTCTCACTAAGTCTATCAGCCCATCTTTTATACCAATCTCAACAAAATAATCTATTCTATTCCTTTGTGGCAATTTTTTATTTTTCCTCATTTCATAGGAGACATCATCCACGACTCTTTTTTTAATTATACTTTTCAAGTTATTTAATTTTTCCAGTGAAAATTTTTCCATAGTCACAAAATAACTACGAAGCTCCTTTTCACTTATCTGTATCGCTTTTTTAACATTATCTAAATATGTTATTAATTTTTCTTTTCTTTTTTTATATAATTCAAATTCTTTTTTAATTTCAATAGACGATTTGTTTAAAAGAGAAGATTCTTGGACAAAAAGTTTTTCACTATCTTTAAGTATAGATTCAATTTCATTTAAATTGCTCTGAATGATAAGATTTGCTTTTGCACTATCTTCTCCAAATAATACTGTGCTTAAGTAATCTTCTATTCTATTTATTCCAGTTTTTTGTATATCATACCCATAATTTAAGGCCTCTTTTGCTTTATTTGTTTTGTGCAAAAGCGCCATTTTCCCTGAAATTGGGATAAAATCAATTTTTTCCAAGATAGAATTTAACTTAAATGATCTATTTTGCTCAACCAATCTCTTCTTTATACTCGCTTTTGTATATTCTATCACTTCTTCCAGCTCTTTTTCGCTAACAGTATCAATTCTTGTTATCACGATAAGAAGTCTTGCTATATTTTGATATACAATGGAATCAATTATAAAATCAATATCTTTTTTTGTTGCAGATTGGCTTACACTCATCAAATGTACCATAAAATCACAATCAGAGACATATTGGAGAGTTATCTCCTCTCTTTGTATTATTGGGTCATCAAGTCCTGGTGTATCAACTATCTCTACTCCGTCTTTTAGAAAATCCAAATCAATATATAACTCTACGCTTTTAACAAGATTACATTTTTTATTCGAATCTTTAACAGAGGTAAACATACTCAAATTTTCTACTTTAACTTCTTCAACTCTGCCCTCCTCTGTTATATATTTATTTAATTCTTCCTTAAAATGCTCTTTGGTTTCATCTATAAATTTTTTAATACCAGGTAAATCTTGTGAACTATTTATGATTTTTTCAAACTCATTTTTATTCCAAAAAATTACTTTAGCATATCTATTTTTTGAATATTTCAGCACTGTAAGATTTGCAGTTTCAGGAACAACTGCTGTTCCTAAAATCTCTTCACCCAAAAGAGCATTTAGCATGGTGGATTTTCCAGCATTCATAACACCAGTGATTCCGATTGAGAATTTTTCATTTTGTAGTTTTTTTGAAATCTGTTCCAGTCTTTTTGTAAAACTATATATTTCTACACATTTTTTAAGATTTACTATGCTTGTGTTTAGTAGATTCTGAGAGTTTTTATAAAACATTTTATCTTTTTTGGCTTTTTGAATTTCTATATCAATCTTTTTAATTTTTTTCTCTTTTATAAGTCCAAATAACCCTATAAGCCTTCTGCTTACATAATAAGTTATAATGCCTTCTTTTCTAAGTATTTCAAATTTTGATTTTATTAAAGAGTTTAAATTCAAATCGCCTAAGCTAATGATAAATTTTAAAAGCTCTTTTTGTGTTTGCAAAATTAAACATTTATCTACCAATGCAGTAAAAAACAATCTATCAAAAATCAACTTGAACTCTTTTATTTTTATGATATTATCTAAATTATCATGGTTTATCATCAATAAAATTGAACAACTATCACAAAAGTCATCATAATTTTTATTAAAAGAATCAGATATATATTTTTTAAAATTTTTTGGTAATTCTTCTATTGATTCACTATTATCACTCCAGCTCAAAAGAAAAAAATCATTTAAAATATGCACGAACACCGCCTAAGAAAAATATGAAATTATTGAGGTAGTAATTATATCAAGAAAAGTTATATAAAAGAAGTATTTTAAATATTAAAATTAAAATTTAAGAGAGCAGTCAAATTTATCTGCTCTCTTATGAAATTATCTTAAAGCAACAAGTTTTCTACGCATGTAGGCTATTTTACTCTGCAATGGCAAGTGTTTTGGACAATTATCCTCACAAGCTAGCAAGCTCATACAACCAAATACACCATTATCATCACCAATTAATTCATAAAAATCTTCATCAGTTCTTTGATCATGAGGATCTATCTGAAATCTTGCAACTCTATTGAGTCCAACCGCACCGATAAAATCAGGTCTCATAAGTTTTGTGCCACAAGCTGCCACGCAAACACCGCACTCAACACATCTATCTATCTCAAATACTTCATCTGCTACTTCAGGCTCAATTGGTCTTTCAAGTTTTGAATAATCAGGTTCTTCATTAGTATGAATCCAACTTTCAACTCTTTTACTCATCTCATCCATCCATACACCAGTATTTACAGATAAATCTTTGATAAGTTTAAATGCTGGCATTGGCATAAGTTGAATAATACCACTTTCATAATTTTTAGTTAGTGTACGACAAGCAAGACCAGGAGTTCCATTTATCATCATTCCACAACTTCCACAAATTCCAGCTCGACAAACAAAGTCAAAAGATAAGTCAGCATCTAAGGTTTCTCTAATTTTGTTTAGTGCAATAAACAGAGTCATTCCATCTGTCTCTTCAAGTTTATACTCTGCAAAATGTGCTGTAGAAACCTTAGAATTTGGATTGTATTTTAATGCTTTTATAGTTATTTCTCTTCCCATTTTAATCTCCAAATCTTTCATTTTTAGCTTTATAATAAGGTTGAAGTTCAAAGTGCATCAAAGCATCTTGAATCTCATATCTATCTTTTCCACTCGATTCCATTTCTTCTTTTATTTTATCGACCGCTTCTTGTCTCGTAAAGCTTATTGGATTTTCTACAATCATACCTTTTGCACCATATCCTCTAAATGCAGGTGGCATCTCCATCTTCATTATGTCTAAATCCTCATATTCTATTGTTGGATGGGTGTCCCCTTCTTTCCAGCTAGTAAGCGTTCTCTTTAACCAATTTGCATCATCTCTTTTTAGAAAATCTTCTCTATAGTGAGCTCCACGACTTTCTGTTCTCTCCCTTGCACCAGTTGCAACACAAAGAGCTAACTTTATCATTTTAGGCACTCTGTAAGCTTCTTCAAGTTCTGGATTTGCAGTTAATGTTTTAGATTGAATTGTAATGTTACTCGCTTCTTTATATAGTTCTTCTAATTCTTCAACAGCCAATTTTAGATTTTCTCCGTCGCGGAAAATTCCTACTTTTTCCCACATAATATCTTTCATTTTATTTTTAATTTCAAAAATATTATATTTACCTTTGTTTTTCAAAAGAGAATTAAGATAATTAGTTTCTTCCAAGAGTTTATCTTCTATAGTTTTTGTTTTTATATCAATCTCCGTATTTATACAATAATCAGCAAAATAATCACCTACTATCATACCAGAAACAACTGTCTCAGAAACAGAATTACCACCTAGTCTATTAAAACCATGTAAATCCCAACAAGCAGCTTCTCCACAAGAGAAAAGTCCTTTTAATGTTGGAGATTCACCCGTAGGTTTTACCCTAATTCCACCCATCGAGTAATGTTGCATTGGTAAAACTGGAGCCCAGCCCTTTGGACCTTCATCAGCTGGATCAATTCCATTGAAGATTTCACATATTTCTTGAACATCTCTTAAGTTTTTCTCAATATGTTCACGACCCAAGATTGAGATATCAAGCCATAAGTGTTCACCATAAGGAGAAGGAACACCTTTTCCATTTCTGATATGTTCCATCATTCGTCGGCTTACAACATCACGACTAGCTAACTCTTTCTTTTCTGGTTCATAATCTGGCATAAATCTATGTCCATCTACATCTCTTAAGATTCCACCATCCCCGCGACAACCTTCAGTTAAGAGAATTCCCGATGGCACAAGTGGAGTTGGATGAAACTGCACAGCTTCCATATTTCCAAGTTTTGCAATTCCAGTTTCGAGTGCGATTGCAGTGCCTGTTCCTTCACAAATAACTGCATTTGTTGTTTGTTTATAAATTCTTCCATATCCGCCTGTTGCAATCAAAGTACCTTTTGAGATATAAGCTGATAATTCACCTGTTGTCAAATCTCTCACAATTGCACCATAACATTGATTATTTTCTACTATTAAAGAAACTGCTTCTTTTCTGTCTTCTATATTTATATCTCTTTTTAATGCTTCATTTGCTATACCATATAACATAGTATGACCAGTCGCATCTGATGTAAAGCAAGTTCTCCATTTTTTGGTTCCACCAAAATCTCGAGATTGTATATACCCGTGTGTTTCATCATCTTCAATTATAGTGGTTCTTTTTGCATTTATAACTGCTTCTCTTGGACCTTTTTGAATTCTAGACCAAGGAACTCCCCAACCAGCTAATTGACGAATAGCTTTAGGAGCAGTCGTAACAAACATTCTCGCTACTTCTTGATCACAACCCCAATCGCTTCCTTTTACAGTATCACTAAAGTGCACATCTTCATTGTCGCCTCTAGCCATCTTGGAATTTCCAAGACTCGCTTGCATACCACCTTGCGCTGCTGCGGAGTGTGACCTCTTAACTGGCACTAAACTTAAAACTGTAGTACTTAATCCTTTTGTCTTTGCCTCAACAGCCGCTCTTAGACCAGCCATTCCTCCACCAATAACTAGTGCATCACAATATTTAACATTCATATCTATGCCCCAACCTTAATATTATATTTCATCATTTGCACTTGTGCTGTTGGATGGTATCTTTGTCCAACTTCGCCTCTATGCTCTAGTCCTATTTTGATATACGCAGCAAGTGTTGCCAAGCCCATTACTAAGAAAAATATTGTAATCGCCCATTTTACTTTTTTTAGTTTTACTCTTGTCACTTTTGCATCTTTGCCTTCAAACCAACCCCATTTTACGGAAAGTCTATATAAGCCAATGCTTCCGTGAAATTCGACTGCTAAAAGTAGAAGTAGATATATTGGCCACATCCAGTAGCTGACCATTCTATCTGATGACCCAAATGGTCCAATGGTTTCTGGTCTTGTTAGCATTATAAATAAATGTGCTGAGGCTAGAAAAAACATAGCAAAACCAGTGAAAGCTTGAACAAACCACAGTGTAGTATCCTCATGTTTCATCATTTTCATATGCGTTCTATATGTTTGATACTGCCTAAAATTAGCTGGAAATTTTCTCATCCCAAGTGCTGCATGTACTATGATGATTGTCAGTACAATCGCAACAGCAATTGTCACTAAAAACGGATTTCCACCATTAATAAAAGCTGATCCTTCAAACATCTTAGTTACAGTGTACATAAAATCTTTACTGACCAAAATGGACGATACAAAAAACATATGTGCCCACATAAAAAGAGCTAAAAAAAGTCCAGTTGCACTTTGCCAATAGTCTAACTTGGCAGGCATCCTACTTTTTTTGCCCTCTATTGATTTACCCAAAAAGCCTTCGATTAGGTTACTCACTCTTAATCCTTTTTATGAATTTTCCATAATGTTACAACTTTTATGATTAAACTGAAATTATGTAATTTCTTTACATATCTTCTTAATAAAAAAATAATTTAGATTAAAAATTAAAGGCTTATTTAAACTATAAATTAGGATAAAATTTGTCCTTTTTTATTCTTTAAAAGATAAATATATAGAATTACAGAAATTATGAACATAACAATAGACAAAACTTGTCCCATAGTCATCCAACCATCAAATATAAAACCCATCTGAAAATCAGGTTGTCGATAGAATTCACATATAAATCTAGCGATAGAATATAGCATTCCATAAAGAGCAATTAATTCACCATCAAATCTTTTTTTGCTCCTGTACATGTAAAGAATGACAAAAATGACAAAACCTTCTAAAAATGCTTCATAAAGCTGAGAAGGTTGTCTTAGTACACCATCTACATAAATTCCCCAAGGTACATCGGTCTCTCTTCCTACTAAACCTTTATTTAAAAAATTACCAATTCTACCAAAGATATATCCAAGGGGAACGCTGATTGCTACCAAATCTAACAAAACAAATGTATTTGTTTTGTATTTTTTCCCAAATAACCAAGTTGCAAGTAAAAATCCAACTATCGCCCCGTGATAACTCATGCCACGAATACCAACAAAAGTCCCATCCATAAAAGGATTAAAAATCTGCCAAGGATGAGATAGATAATAAGCTGTGTGAGGATCATAAAAAAGTATATAACCAAGCCTAGCACCTAAAATAACACCAATCTCAACCCATATAAAATAGCTATCCAAAACTTTATCGCTAATGCCAAGTTTATCTTTTTTTGCAAAATATTTTGCAGCAAAAAGTGCGGTAAGCAGAGCCAAAACATACATGATGCCATACCAATGCACACCGATACTGCCCAACGAAAACGCCACTGGGTTAAAGTGGCTATATATATGATTCCAAAAATTCAATTATTTTCCTTTGTTGTTTGTTATCAGAATTTTAACATAGATAAAAGCTATGTTAAATTATAAACCTTTTCTTAGTCTCTCAAAAAGTTCTACATTTATAAAATATTTACTGTTTTTTATTTTTATATTCTTGCAATTCTTCATATATGTCTTCTGCTTTTGTGATTTTTTTATTTTGTTTAATAAGGTATCTTTTTGAAAGCTCAATAGCCGATAAAATCTGTGAAGCTTTGGCAATTCCTAAACCGTGAATAGCAATGAGTTTTTCTAAAGTAATTCCCTCAAAATCATCTTCAAAAAGTTTGACTATCTCTTTTGAAAGTTTTAAGATATCTTTATCTTTTGTACCACTCCCCAAAAGTACAGCTAAAAGCTCATAATTTCTTAAAGCTTGCGCACCTTTTTTAGAGAGTTTTTCTCTTGGTTTATCGATAGAATTTAGCTCACTTATGGTTTTCATGACTTCAATATATCAATCTATTTTTCAATTTCTAATAAAAAAAGTAGTTGTTTTTTTAATATAGGTAGATGAGAGGTAATAATATTTTTAGACATAAATTGCATCTCTTTGAATTTCATCTTTTACATAAGCTTTTAAACATTTTTCATTTGCTATATCTACTTTTCTGTGAAAATAATCTTGAAGTAATTTTTTAAAATCTTTTTTTTTACATACACATCGCCAGGATTTTCAACATAAGTTATCAAGATATCTATATCACTCTCTTTTGTAGCCATATCTTTTGCAAAAGAACCAAACAATGCAATATTATCTATTCCAAATCTTTTTTTAAATTCATTTTTATTGGCTTTAATAAATGACAAAATTTCATTTTTATCCACTTTATCTCCAAGATATTTTTATATATTATATCAAATTTATTCTCTTAAAGCACTTGCTATCAACTCAAGTGGATTTTTAAACACAACATCGATTTTTGCCAGGTATAGTGAATTCGTGATTTGCATCCTACATGCACTGCATTCTGCGCTTACTATGTCGGCTTTTGTTTCTCCTATCATAGCTGCTTTTGGCATACCTGCGGCTTTTGCTAAATGGTATTTTTCTGTTTGTATGGTAACTCCACCAAAACCACAGCATCTATTTGAGTCGCTCATCTCTTTTATGACATAATTCTGAGACACTAACTTTCTTGGTTCTTGAAAAACTCCTTGCATCTTTCTGGCATGACAAGGATCATGGTAAGTTATTAGTTCATTCATTTTTTGTTTTTTATTTGCTAGGATTTCTTTTAGATTTGTGCATTTTTCTAGGTATTCTGTCGCCATATAAATTTTTGGAGTTAGTTTTAAAGCTCTTTGCTTCCACTCTTGCTGGTCGTGAAAAAAGTGTACATAATCTACCTTTATCATGGCACTACATGTAGCCTCAGGAATGATTACAGCGTCAAGTTCATCAATAAAACTTTCCATGTACTTAATATTATGTTTTGCTAAGTAATCCACTGTATCAAAATCGCCCGTAAAGTACGCGGGAGCGCCACAACAGAGTTGATTTTTGATAAGATATGCATCTATCTCTAAAACTTCTAATATTTCCAAGAGCGATTTTCCAATATCTGTATAAGTATAATTTGCGAGACATCCTATAAAAATACCGACTTTTCCTTTGCCTCCATTTTTGATGACATCAGGATGAGAATTTAAAAAACTTTTTGATTTAGCACTTGGAAGAAGTCTATCTTTTTTAACGATAGGTAGAGAAAATCTAGGTTCCATAGAACTTTGTTTTTCGTGGATTTTAAAGCCACATGTTTGAAAAACGAAACCTAATTTGGCTACTAAATCCATAATTTTTCTGTGTCTTAGAAGCCAAAAAAATGTTTTTTTATACCAAGCTAATCCGTATTTTTTGCGTATATCGTTTCTTACTTGCTCAATCACCATATCAACTGGTAAATCATTTGGACATATATCGACGCAATTTGTACACAAAAAACAACTCTCAAAGATATCTTTTGCGTTTTTATCTAATTCTAAATCACCTCTTTGATAAGCACCAAGAAGGTCTAAAAAACCACGCGGAGAGGTAACTTCATCCATATTTACATTGTGAATAGTACATGTTGGTATGCACTTTCCACATTTTATGCAATCATCACTTGAAACTACATAATCGAACATTTATACTGTCTTTGAAAATCTGCGTTTTGATTCTGGGATTTTTTTAAGATAAGCATCAAAAGGCATAGCTATATTTCTAATCAAAAGGGTTCCTGTGGTATTTACTGTTATTTTCTTATTTTCTTTGTCTATATTTACCAAGCCTTCTTTCACAAAAGTATCTAAATCACTAATGGCATCATCAAAATAATCAAAAAAATCTATACCAAATTCTTTTTCAACTTTTTGTATATCAAGTTTAAAATTACTCATAAGTTCCATAATAACGGCTTTTCTTAGCACATCATCATCATTTAAGGTTAAACCTCTATGAACAGGTAATTTTCCAGCATCGATTGCATTTTCATACAGTTTCATATCTTTAAAATTCTGTACATAATGATAAACACCCTCTCCTATGCTCGTAAGCCCAACACCCACTAAGTCAGCTCCGCCTTTTGTGGTGTATCCTTGAAAATTTCTATGTAGTTCACCTTTGTCAATAGCCAAAAAGAGTTCATCACTTGGTTTTGCAAAATGATCCATACCTATCATGCGAAGACCGTTTGAATTTAGGTAATCAATTGTATATTTTAGTATTTCTAGCTTTTCGCTTGGCAGAGGGAGCGTAGTTTCATCTATCTTTCGCATAGTTTTTTTCATCCAAGGCACATGTGCATAGTTAAAAACTGCAAATCTATCTGTGTTTAATTTCAAAGCTAATTCTAAAGTCTTTTTAAATGTTTCTAAGTTTTGATAAGGTAAACCATAAATCAAGTCCATATTTACAGAATTTATCCCTGCAATTCTAACCATTTTTACTGCATTGTTTGTTATTTCAAAAGATTGAACTCTATGTACTGCTTTTTGTACTTTCTCATTAAAATCTTGCACACCAAAACTCACACGATTAAAACCGCCTGCCACCAAAACTGCGACTTGCTCTTTTGTTAGAAATCTTGGATCAATCTCACAACTTATCTCGGCATCACTCGCAAAATTTTTAAAATATTTTCGTATTAGCTTAATAATCCGCTCTAATTGCTCTGCACTAAAAAAAGTAGGAGTTCCTCCACCAAAATGCAACTGTATAACTTCTCTTTTAGTATCTAAGTGCTTTGACAAAATCTCTAATTCTTTTTCAAGATAACCGATATATCTCTCTTTTTTATCTTCTTTACTTGTAAAAGTAACATTGCAACCACAAAAATAACAAGCACTTCTACAAAATGGCAAATGAAAATATAAACTTAAAGGCTTATTGCTTTTTAAAAAAGGAATAATATCATTTGGCGACAAATCCTTAAATTCAACCGCTGTAGGATAACTTGTATATCTTGGCGCATGTCTTGAAAATTTTGATAATTTTTTGAAATCAATTTGTTGTGACATTTCGTTCCTTTATTTAAATTCTTTTGCAAATTCCCTTCCAGCCTTTTTCCAATCTTCAAATGCTACTACCATATCTTTTTTGATTATTTTAT
>CAZYTB010000033.1:0-19748 GCA_964650375.1 uncultured Campylobacterales bacterium
TAGAAGAGCCAATGGCAGCAGCTATTGGAGCAGATCTACCAGTAAGAGAGCCTAAGGGAAGCTTAGTAGTCGATATTGGCGGTGGCACTACTGAAATCGGCGTAGTTTCACTTGGTGGTTTAGTTATCAGCAAATCTATAAGAATAGCTGGTGACAAGATAGATATGGCAATTGTTGATTATGTTAAGAAAAAATATAATTTGCTTATAGGTGAGCGAACAGGGGAAGAGATAAAGATAGAAATAGGAACAGCAGTTCCGCTAGAAGAACCTCTAATCGCTATAGTAAAAGGAAGAGACCAAGTCAGTGGGCTCTTAAGTAGGATTGAATTGACTAGTGAAGATGTAAGAGATGCTACGAAAGAACCACTTAAAGAGATAGCCGACGCCCTTAAAGATGTTTTAGAAATTATGCCACCAGACCTTGCTGGAGATATTGTTGAAAATGGTGTTGTTCTCACAGGCGGTGGAGCATTGATTAGAGGATTTGATAAATACCTGTCAGATATTGTAAAATTACCTGTTTTTGTGGCAGAAGATCCACTAGTTGCTGTTGCAAAGGGTACCGGACGAGCTTTAGAGGAGATAGAATTGCTCCAACATTTGGCAAATGAATAAGTTTAAGATACTTATAGTTTTAGTTTTATCTATTTTTGTATCAACTAAATATACTAATATTGGAAGAGAGTATGTAGTTGATTTTAACAACTTCGTTCTCTCTTCGTATCTAAATACAAAAGAAAGTATTCAAAATAAGATAGATGAACATTTTTCTCAGCAGAAAACCATAATAAAATTAAAAAAAGAGAACAAAAAATTAGAAAAATCTGCTCTTTTGTCTATTGCTTTTGCTGGAAAATTAAATGATATTTTAAAAGATAATAATATGTCAATGTATAATCCAAATGTAAAATTAATTCAAGCCATATCTTATTCTAATTTAAATGACTATAATAAAATATGGCTTGAATTTAAAGATTTTAATAAAAGCATAATCTATGGTTTGCTATACCAAGGATATGCAACAGGAATTGTTGTAGCAAAAAATTCACATCCACTAGGACTGCTTTTAGGAGATCCAAAATGTATATTTTCAGTTTATGTTGGAGAAGCAAAAATCCCAGGAGTCTTAGAAGGAAATAAAAAAGACATATTGGTTAAATATATACCTTTATGGAAGAATCCAAAAGTTGGAGATGAAGTAATAACCAGTGGAATGGATGATATATTTTTTCAAGGTGCTAGAGTTGGAAAAGTTGTAAAGGTGATAAAGGAAGAGTCATCAAAAACAGTGATTGTTCAGCCCTATGTAAATTTAAATATACCTACATACCTACATGTGATAACAAAAGATTAAGGAAAGAGATGCCAAAGAGAAATGACATAAAAACTATATTGCTTATAGGCTCAGGCCCTATTGTGATTGGTCAAGCATGTGAGTTTGATTACTCTGGAACGCAAGCAGCAAAAACTTTAAAAGAGTTAGGTTATAGAGTTGTTTTAATAAATTCAAATCCAGCTACTATTATGACTGACCCAGAATTTGCGCATAGAACTTATATAGAACCAATTAATGAAGAAATTATTTCAAAAATTATAAAAAAAGAAAGCGTAGATGCAATTTTACCTACGATGGGTGGGCAGACTGCACTAAATGTTGCCATGAGTATGTATGAAAAAGGATTACTTGAAGGTATTAAATTTTTAGGTGCAAAACCAGAAGCTATAAAAAAAGGTGAAGATAGACAAGCTTTTAAAGAAGCTATGATAAAAATAGGCATGGATTTACCAAAAAGTAGGTATGCCTACAACCTTGATGATGCTGTAAAAGCGACTGATGAGATTGGTTTCCCATTGATTATCAGGGCTTCATATACACTTGCAGGTGGTGGAAGTGGTGTTGCCTATAATATAGACGAATTCAAAGATATAGCAACAGGAGGCTTGGAAGCTAGTCCGATAAATGAGATATTGATAGAAGAATCTTTGCTTGGTTGGAAAGAGTATGAGATGGAAGTTATCAGGGACAACAGTGATAATTGTATCATTATCTGCTCAATTGAAAACTTTGATCCTATGGGTGTTCACACAGGAGATAGCATAACAATAGCACCAGCACTAACGCTAACAGATAAAGAATACCAAAATATGCGTAACGCATCTTTTGCAATTTTGCGCGAAATTGGTGTTGACACTGGTGGTAGCAATGTTCAGTTTGCAATCAATCCAGAAAATGGAAGAATGACTGTAATAGAAATGAATCCAAGAGTTAGTAGAAGTAGTGCTCTGGCTTCAAAAGCAACAGGTTATCCTATAGCAAAAGTTGCAACCTTGCTTGCGGTTGGTTTTAGACTAGATGAAATCACGAATGATATAACCGGGACTGCTGCTAGTTTTGAACCGGTGATTGATTATATTGTTACTAAAATCCCTCGTTTTACATTTGAAAAATTTCCTTTTGCAGATTCAACTCTTACGACTGCTATGAAAAGTGTCGGAGAAGTGATGGCGATAGGTAGAACTTTTAAAGAATCATTTCAAAAAGCACTTTGCTCTCTTGAGACCGGACTTAGTGGTTTTGATGAGATAAAATTCAATGATGAAAAATTAAAAAAAGAGATTCGTCGCCCAAATAGTGATAGAATCCTTTGCGTCATGGAAGCACTAGGGCGAGGCTATAGTGTAGATGAAGTATATGAGCTTAGTAAAATAGATAAATGGTTTTTATATCAATTTCAAGATTTAGTAGAATTTGAGAAAAAACTGGATATGTTTGCACTAAATAACGAAGAAATTTTAAGAAGAGCAAAAAGCTATGGTTTTTCTGATAAAAAAATTGCTTGGCTAATTAACAAATATGACAATTTGGAATTAACCCAAAATGATATATATTTTGCAAGAGAAAAACTCGGAATTAATTTAGAATATAACGAAGTTGATACATGCGGAGCAGAATTTAAAGCTTTAACTCCATATCTCTATTCAACCACAAATATAACAAAACTGCCAAAAACTAAAAAAACTAAAAATAACGATAAAAAAGTCATGATATTAGGAGGCGGACCAAATAGAATAGGGCAAGGGATAGAGTTTGATTATTGTTGTGTTCACGCAGCTTATGCTCTAAAAGATTTGGGAGTTAAGACTATCATGTATAATTGTAACCCTGAAACTGTTTCTACTGATTATGATACTAGCGATATACTTTACTTTGAGCCGATAGATTTTGAACATGTAAGAAGTGTTGTGGAAAGAGAACAACCAAACGGCATCATAGTTCATTTTGGTGGGCAGACTCCACTTAAACTTGCAAAAAGATTGACTGTAATCGGTGCAAAGATAATAGGAACAAGTGCCCGAGTTATTGACATGGCAGAAGATCGAGAAAAGTTTTCAAATTTTATCAAAGAAAATGGATTATTACAACCTAGAAACGGTAGCGCTATAAGCAAAGAAGATGCGATAGAAAAGGCAAAAGAGATAAGCTATCCTATACTCGTCAGACCTAGTTATGTTCTAGGCGGAAGGGCTATGCGAATAGTTTACAATGAAAGTGAACTGCGAAAATACATGGATGAAGCTGTTAGTGTTAGTCACAGCTCACCTGTTTTGATTGACCAGTTTTTAGATAATGCGATAGAACTTGATGTGGATGCAGTATGTGATGGAAAGGATGTATATATAGGTGGTATCATGCAACACATCGAAGAAGCAGGAATTCATAGTGGGGACAGTGCTTGCTCACTGCCAACTGTTAGTGTTAGCAAAAAACTTACAAAAAAAGTGGAAGAGCAAACTAAACAGATAGCTTTAAATCTTGGCGTTGTAGGGCTTATGAATATACAATTTGCAATATATAGAGATGATGTGTATATGATTGAGGTAAACCCAAGAGCCAGTCGTACTGTTCCATTTGTTTCAAAAGCTACCGGCGTTCCACTTGCAAAAGTGGCGACCAGAGTTATGTATCAAGGCAATCTAAAAGAGGCACTTGATTTTTATGATTCATTTAAAGTTGTTTATGAAGAAAATGGAATTTATAAGGCAAAAACAAAAGGACATGTAGCAGTTAAAGAGGCAGTTTTTCCATTTAATAAGCTTCCTGGAGCGGATCTTATTTTAGGACCAGAGATGAAATCTACTGGCGAAGTTATGGGAATTAGTAAAAATTTTGCAACATCTTTTGCAAAATCTCAAATTGCATCAAACAATATTCTTCCAAAAAGTGGAACAGTTTTTATCTCTTTGACTAATGATGATAAAACTTATGCCCAAAAAATAGGCAAAAAATTCAATGATTTAGGTTTTCATATCTTAGCAACCGAAGGAACCCACAAAGTTCTAAGAGATGAGGGGATTGAGAATGAATTTGTTTACAAGATAAGCGAAGGAAGACCAAATGTCGAAGATAAACTAAAAAATGGTGATATTGATTTAGTGATAAATACAAGTGACAATAAATCTAGCAAAGATGACGCAAAAAAAATCCGCCAATCAGTGTTGAGATTTAATATCCCGTATTTTACAACTATTGCAGCAGCTACAGTTGCAGCCCAAAGCCTTGCTTTTATACAAGATGATAGTGTATATGAGCCGAAGGCTTTACAAGATTATCTAAAATAGACTTGGCACAATATGAGCCCGGCTAAAATTTATCTGCTACAAACAGATACAACTGCCGGGTTTTTATCTCAAGACAAAGACAAACTCTCACATGTGAAGCAAAGAGAAAAAAACAAAAAGTTTATAATTAGTGTAGATTCTTTTAAAACATTAAAAAAATTTACTAAAATTCCTCAAATTCATAAAAAAATGATAAGAAGGTCAGTCAAAACAACTTTTGTTTATCCAAATAATTTAGCCATTAGAGTAGTAAAAAACAAAGAACATTTAAAATTCTTACAAAAAATAAAATGGGTCTATTCAACATCTTCAAACAAAGCAGGAGAAGGTTTTTGCTCCTCTTTTGCAAAAACCAAAGCAGATGTGATTCTATACAATAAATTTGGATTTACACAAAAAACATCTTCAAAAATAATTAAATGTGGTAGAATATCAAAAAGGAGATTAAGATGATTTATCGTATATTTAATAGCTTATTTATTGGTTTAGCTTTTGTCTCTTTACTTGATTTTTTATATTTCATTGGAATCAAGCTAAATTATTTTAATTTTTACAAAATAGATGTGTATTTTAATGTTATATTTATTGATAACCAAAATTTTTATGTATTAATTCCAAGTTTGTTTATAGTAGGTTACTTAGTTTTGTATGGTAGATTTTCAAAATTTTTTATGCGCATATACATAGTTTGTGCAATATTGAGTATCTCTTCATTATATGAACCAATTGGGCAATATTTTGCAAAAAAAGAATTTATGAGGGAAAACCAAACATTTCAAGTAGGCACAATAAAATTTAATGGTGACCTTTTATATAATGGAAGAAAATATACATATATATACAGAAAAGATTTGTCTAAAACTATAAAGATTTTAAACAATGATGTAAAAAATATCACACAATAATCTTTTTTAATGCAAGACTAGCAAGAGTTAACCCAAAGCTACCAGTTACTCCAACAAAACTTCCTAATTCCTTACAAAGTGGCGGTTCATCAGAAAATACTACATCAAAATCTCCGCTAAAGCCACTTTTTTTTAGTTCATATCGGAATTTTTTTGCTAAAGCATCACCATGAGTTTTCCAAACTGAAGATGTTTGTATGCAGGTTGGATCGAGTTTTTTAGCTCCGCCAGTCGAGCTTATAAGCTTGTGTGAGCATTTATTTGCAAGAGCCACTTTTGCCTTCATGTCATCAATCGCATCAATGACTAAATCATAAGGTTCAAAGTTAAAATCCTCAACCCATTCTTGTGTGACTTTAAGCTTGAGTGCTTCTATGCCATCGTATTTTTCTTGTAATACTTCTACTTTAACCTTATCTATATTTTCACTTCCAATTTGTCTATTTTGATTTGTTATGTCAAATATATCAAAGTCGATTATGGTAATATTTTTTACACCTGACCTATAAAGTGCATCTAAACAAAAGCCACCAACCCCGCCAACTCCAAGAAGAAGTATTTTACTATTTCTAATTTTGTCAAAATCATCACCGAAAATAATTTTACATCTTGTAAATCTACCCATTATTCATCCATTTGTCTAGTTTTTCTAAATCTTCATGCGAAGTCATATCTAGCATAATTGGAGTGATGGAAACAAAACCGTCTGCGATGGCACTCAAATCGCAATCTTTTGTTTTATTTTCTTTATGTCTAAGCGTGTGAATTCCTAACCAATAATACTCTTCTCCTCTTGGATTTCTATGAAGATGAGCATCATTTCCATAAACTCTATATCCTGCTCTTGTTATTTTGTAGCCTTTAAATTCCTTAATTGCAGGAATATTTACATTTAAAAATCTTCGCTCACTAAGTGGAAAATTACCATCAAATATTTTTTTTACTAAGTCAAATATCACTTTTTTTGCCAAATCATAGCTATTTTTGGTAAGACTCATAGGCGATTTTTCATAAACTTGAGATATAGCAATAGCAGGAATTCCTTGCAAAACTGCCTCCATGGCAGCACTCGCAGTTCCACTATAAGTTATATCTTCACCCATATTTGAGCCTTTATTTATACCGCTCACTACCAAATCAGGTAAATTATCTTTTTGAAAAAGAGCATTGATAGACAGATATACACAATCACTAGGCGTGCCATCATCAAGTTTAAAAAAATCATCACCAATTTCAATAAAACGAAGCGGGCGGGTGAGAGTGAGAGAGTGCCCACATGCAGATTTTTCAGTAGTAGGAGCTACAACAGTTATGCGCCCCAATGGTTGTAGAGCTTCAACCAAAGCCCTAAGCCCTTCAGATTCAAATCCATCATCATTTGTTATTAAAATTCTTTTCATAAGTAACTTTCAATTTTTTTTGCTATTATACTTAAAAAAAATAACATTATTACAAAAGTAGTGTTTAATGGGGATTTATATTGGGTTTTAATTGTATGATTCCGTCTCTTTTCAAATTATAAACATCAAAATCATTAGCCATAAACAACTCCCCTTTATAATTTTCTTTTATTTCGTCTTTAACATTATCTATATTAATTGTGCTGTTTTTGTTATATCTAGGGCTGATATGTGTAGCGATTAGATTTTTAATCTCTCTTTTTTGAGCTACTATTCCAAGCTCTTTTGCGGTGGTATGTTTCACTTTTATAGTCAATTTGTCATATTCTTTTTGTCTAAATGTACATTCATGCACTAAAAGGTCAATCTTATTTAGATAATTGCCTAAAATATCGGGCTTAGAATTATCTCCTGCTATGATTATTTTTCTTCCTTCCGTTGGTTTAAGCATAAATGTTTTTGGCTCTAATATTTTTCCTTGAAATATGACATTTTTACCTTTTTTTAATTCACCATAAAGTGCCGAGGGTTTCATCCCAATATCTCTAAGTTTTTTTTCATTTAGTTTATTACTGGTATCATTCTCTTCGATATAAAAAGCAAAACTCTCTATGGAATGTACAAGTGGTAACACTTTTAAAGTGAATTTATCAAATATAAATTTCCCCTGTGATTTATACTCAATGATTTTTAGTTTATATCCTAAATATTCTTGTGATATATCTTTCATGGTGCACTCAAGAAATTCTTTGATTCCTTTTGGGGCATAAATATGAAGTGGATTCAGTGCAATATCCAGTTCTTTTGATGCTAGTAATCCAAGAAGACCATAGTAATGATCCCCATGAAGATGTGTGATAAATATAGAATCAAGTTTACCGATAGAAAGTTTACTTCGTAAAAGTTGATGTTGTGTTGCTTCACCACAATCAAAAAGATACCACTTGTTATCTTGTTCAAATTCCAAAGCAAGTGCAGAAACATTTCTTTCTTTTGTGGGTTTTCCAGCACTTGTTCCCAAAAATGTAAGTTGCATTACTCCTCCAATACAACCATATTATCTTTTACATTTATTACTTTAACTTTATCGCCATTTTTATAAGCACTTAAATCACTCAAAGTTTTCCAGTATGTTCCATCAAACTTTATCATCCCGTCTTCTGCAAATCCAACACCAGACACATGGGCTCTCTCTTCCGGTTTGTTGTTTGTTTTTGAGATTTTGTTTATTAATGTTTTTCTTAATGCAAAAGCCAACACCAAAGCCAAAATAAAAGCAGCAGCTATCTGAACGGCTCCATCGTTGAAATTATAAAAGAAAGATATAATAGAAACTGCTACAAAGCCAAGTCCTATAAAAAAAAGAACAAATGAAAATGTTAAAACTTCTAAGCCAATAAGAAGTATTCCAAATGCCAAAAGCCAAAATGCAGCGATAGCTTCTAACATGTTATGACTTCTTAGAGCCTAAAAACTCTTTTAAAATAGACAATGAGCCTATGAGTTCAGTTGTTTCATAAGGAACCACAATCTTGTCTTTAGAAGGATTTTTTGCCAGTTCATTAAAAGCGCCAACCCTATCTTTTGCAAGCAAAAATTCTGCTGCTAATACATTGTTTGACATAGCAGTATTTATCATGATCATGGCATTTTGCTGACCCTCAGCTATCTTTTCTTGTTCATATTTGCGGGCATCTGCCGTTCGCTCTATCGCATCTGCTTGCAGGAAAGCTTTTTGTTTGGTACCTTCAGCTTCTTGTATAACTGCCTCTTTATTTGCCTGTGCATTTAGCTCTATTGCTCTTTTTTCCCGCTCAGCTTTCATCTGTAAATTCATAGCCTCTTCTATCTCTATTGGAACTGATATGTCTCTAAGTTCGACTCTCATAGTTTTTACGCCCCACTTTGAGGAAGCTTCATCAATGGCTTGCAGAATCTTACGGTTGAGCGTATCTCTTGAAGAGAGAGTTTCATCAAGTGCCAATTGACCTATTTCAGCTCGAAGAGTTGTGGTAGAAAGGTTTGAGAGAGCAGATTTAAAATCAACTATACCATAAGTTGCTTTTTTTGCATCTTCTACTTGAATAAAAACTATGCCGTCAACACTAATGTTTACATTGTCTTTTGTAATCACATTTTGATGGGGTATATCTATAATCTGCTCTTGCTTTGTAAGTTTAGAGTTTATGCTGTCTAAGACAGGAATGATAATATGAAATCCGCCTTCGAGTGTGCGATTATACTTTCCAAGTCTCTCTACAACAAAAGCATGCGTTTGAGGGACGATAACCACACCTTTTATGATAATAATTCCAATTACCACGATAATGGCAAAACTTATAATACTAGCCGCTTCAAACTGCATGTTGTTTCCTTTAATAATTTGCAGTAATGGTACTCTGTTTTTATAAATGCGTCAAGACGCTGTGAGTGCTTTAAATATTATCATTATTTTTCTGTTACAAAAAGCAAGCCGACACCCATAGATATAAATAAGCCACCTGATATTTTAAAAAACATTTTTAATCTATTTTCATCAAAAAACCATGCTTTTGCAGTCCCTGACATGTAGCCATAAAAAACTAATGAACAAAATGATATAAACATAAAAGAGCCCGTCATGATAGAAAATTGCAAAATTATATTTTTATCTTGGTTTATAAAAAGAGGGAAAATGGCCGTGAAAAATAAAATAGGCTTCGGATTAGTAGCCGCGACCAAAAAGCCTTTTTGAAATACTTTCCAAGAGTTGTATTTTAATATATGACTATTTTTATTTTCCAAAGTAATTTTTGTATGTTTGTTTAGAATTTGCATGATACCAAGATATATTAAGTACCCTGCTCCAATTATCTTAAGAGACATAAAGAATATTTGCGAAGTTTTTAAAATCACTCCTACGCCAAACATAGCAACAGAAGATAATAGTAAAAGACCTAAAATATTTCCAATGGTTGAGAGAATTATAGCTTTTAAATCAAGGGTTAAACCATTGTGAATAGACAATAAAATTGCAGCACCAGGACTAACAATAGTAAAAAAAGCTATAGCCAGATATGTTAGATAAGTATTTAAATCCATTTTCTTTTCTTTTTGGCAGACTAGATATTTCAGCAGAATTCTAACATTTTTATGATAAATTTTAAGTTATACAAAAATCCATAATAAATTTTTCAAATTCTGTAAATAACTTACTTTTGTATTTATTTTTATGATAAATAAGATAAAATTTTCGCTCTATCACTAAGTTTTTTAACTTTACCTCAAATAATTCTCCTCTTTTCAACTCTTTTTCTACAGCAAATTTAGAGAGACAGGTGATGGTTTCCGTATTTTTTGAGAGAAGTGTTTTTACTTCTTCAAATTCCGAAAATTCCATAAAAATTTCTAAATCTTTTGAAATCAAATCAAGTGTTTCCAAAAATATCTCTCTAGTCCCAGAGCCTTTTTCTCTTAATATCCACTTTTTTGAAAACAGTTCATCGATATAAAAATGCTTGTTTGCTAGTTTTTTATCGCTTGATACCACAATGAGCTCATCTTTACTTATTTCTTTTTTTATTATGTCTGGCTCGACACATTCTAATTCTATAAAACCCATATCTATTTTGCCATTTTTTACAAGATTTATGATATTTGAGGAATTTTGTATATCTTTATTTATACTCACATGTGAATGTGAGTTTAGAAAATCAAATATAATCTGCGGAGCTACAAAATCACCTATTGTCTTGCTAGAAGCTATATTTAATATACCTGAAATCTTGTTTTTTTTGAAAAAATTCTCAGCATCTTTGAGAGCAATAAAAGGAGAATATGTTTTTTCTCTAAAAAGCCTCCCTCTTTCATTTAATATCAATTTCTTGCCAATTCTATCAAAGAGTTGTTCGCCAATTTTATTTTCAAGTGATTTTATAGCTAAAGATATGGCAGATTGAGTTATATTAATTTTAACTGCCAAATTTGAAATATGTGTATTTTCACACAATTGGTAAAATATATTTAATTCTTTTAGTGTCATTATTCCTACTTATTAAAAATTTTAATTATTATATCAAATTTAATTTATTTTACTTATTAAAATAATATCTATATAATCACGGAAAAATTTAAGGTTGAAAATGTTTAAAAAAGAAAATAGAACAAATACACTAAGCGGTATTTTGTTTGTTTCATTATTCGCTATGAGTGCGACTTATATAGCTGACTTTGCAGTATTCAAGCACTTAGCGATTAGTCCGCTTATCATCGGTATAGTTCTTGGTATAATTTATGCCAATACACTAAGAAGCAAGCTTCCAAAAGAATGGGTGCCAGGAATCATCTTTTCTACAAAAACTTTGTTAAGAGCTGGAATTATTCTTTATGGTTTTAGACTAACATTTCAAAGTATTGAAGCTGTTGGTCTGGCTGGAATAGTCACAAGTGTGACAGTAGTAACGACAACTTTTATAATTGGCTATTTTGTTGGTACAAAAATTCTAAAACTTGACCGCGACACTACGATACTAACAACTGCAGGAAGTTCAATTTGTGGAGCTGCGGCAGTTTTAGCAACGGAACCTGTTATAAATGCGGAGCCTTATAAAAGTGCTATAGCAGTATCAACTGTCATCATATTTGGAACTACAGCTATGTTTTTATATCCATTTTTATACAGAGAAGGATGGATTCCTTTGAGTCCCCAAGATATGGGAATCTACATCGGTGGAACGATTCATGAGGTAGCTCATGTGGTAGCAGCCGGAAATGCCATAGGAGCTGAAACTGCCAAAACTGCCGTAATTGTAAAAATGATAAGAGTTATGATGATTGCCCCATTTTTATTAATTTTGGGATTCTGGCTTGCAAAAACAGCAAAAAATGTAAACAAAAAACAAAAAACAAAAATAACAATTCCTTGGTTTGCCGTATTTTTTATAGTAGTTGCTGGCTTTAATTCATTTAATTTTTTACCTGCAGGCACCGTCACAGATATAAATTCGATAGATACCTTTTTACTAACAATGGCTATGACAGCACTTGGCATGGAGACAAGTGTAGATAAGTTTAAAAATGTAGGTATGAAACCGATATATCTAGCAGGCATACTATTTTTATGGCTAATATTTGGTGGTTTTTACATAGTTAAATTTGCAATTAGTTTATAAACAAATACTACACACAGATTATAGTATAATTATAAAAAATAAGGAGGATGTTATGTGTATGATGCATGCCCCGATAAATAGAAAAACTATAAGCGTATCAAACAGAGATAGAACAAAAAAAGTCAAAAGTGCATTTAACGAAGAATTATTAAAGCCGGATCCTGACTTTAAAGATGAGAGAAAAACAATAAACAGAAAACCAGAAAAGAAAGGTTTTTTCGCAAAAATCTTACAATAATAAACTTCTGATTTAATACATCGCACGGTAAATTATTTATCGTGCGATGACAATTATCATAAAATTTAAATTAGACTATTTTTCTTATAAAAACAACTTTGAGATAATTGCCCTCTTTGAATTTATCACATACTTTAAAATCTTTTGGCAGTGAAAACGATTCTTCAATTTTATATTTTCCATTTAATTCCTTGAAAGCCTTAGTTATAAAATCTTTAAATGTCTTCATTCCAAAGTTTGCATAATTTGTTGAAGCAACTATCACACCATCTTTCTCTGTGATTTGAATCGTCTCTTTGAGAAGTTTTACATAGTCTTTTGTTACAGAAAATGTATGTTTTTTTGATCTTGCAAAACTAGGCGGGTCAAGCACAACTAAATCAAATAATAGGTTTTTTCTAAGGGCATATTTAAAGTAGCTAAAGACATCTTCTACTATAATATCTTGAGATTTTATATCTATATCATTTATCTCAAATTGCTCTTGCGTTTTACTTAGGCTTCTTTTTGCCAAATCAACACTTGTAGTTTTTTTAGCACCTCCAAGGGTAGCAAAAACTGAAAATACTCCTGTGTAAGAAAAGGTATTTAGAACTGTTTTGCCTTTTGCATATTTATTTCTGATGGCATCTCTAACCTCTCTTTGGTCTAAAAATACTCCAACCATAGGCCCATCATCCAAATATATTGCAAAATTCACAGCATTTTCTTTTACTATTATTGGCTGCGGAGCTTCTTTCCCATATACAAAATCATCCGAATCATCAAGATATTTTCCATTGCCATCAAATCTTTTCTTTTGATAGATACCAAGATACTTAACACTATCTTTAAGTGTTTCTAAAATATCAATTTTGTGTTCATAAATACCCAAACTATACCAAGTAATCAAATAAAATCCATCAAAATAGTCTATAGTTAAACCACCAATCCCATCGCCTTCACCATTGAAAACACGAAAAGCTGTCGTGTTTTTATCACTGTAAAAATCCTCTCTATATTTTATGGCATCTTGAATTTTTTTAGTAAAAAAATTTACATCTATCTTTTCATCTTTTGTTCGAGAAAGTACCCAACCATGACCTTTGTTCTGAATACCGTAATAACCTTTAGCAATAAATTTTCTTTTATTATCAAAAAGATTTAAAATAGTTCCTTCATCACTTAGTTTTTCAAAATTTTCTATAGATTCTTTTGTGATTAGCGGATAGCCATCTTTATATTTATTTACAAAATGTGATTTGATTGTTAAATTTATCTCTTTATGCATTTCTCTCCCCTGTTATTGGCAAAACGCTATCTTGGTTTTATTATGAAGTCACTACTTTATTTTTCCCGCTATCTTTTGCTAGGTATAGTGCCTTATCTGCTTCACCAACAGTTTTTTCACTACTTTTCGCATCGATAATGCAACTTAATCCAAAACTAGCTGTTACATGTAGACCTTTGCTGAAAATTGCATTCTCAATCTTAATCATTAAATGCTCAGCCACATTCTTTAAACTTTCCAGTTCAGTATTTGGGCAAATGACAAGAAATTCTTCTCCACCCCATCTTCCTACAAAATCAGTTTCTCTGATATTATCTTTTAAAATTAAAGAGAATTGCTTTAGAACCTCATCGCCAACAAGATGCCCATGCACATCATTTACTTTTTTAAAATCGTCAATGTCAAGTATTATAATTCCACATGAAGTTTTATATCTAGCTACATATTTTTCTTGTTCTTCTAAAATTTCATCTAGTTTAACTCTGTTATATATCTTTGTGAGAGTATCGATCCTTGAGAGTTCTTTTATCTTTTTGTTATATTTTTTGAGCTGATATGCATAAATAGAGATTAGTGCAAACAATAAAAATACAAATCCTATAAGCTCTATTGCAATAGTATAGTTTATATTGACACTTTCCTTTATTGATATCCACTTATTTACTATGCCTTGCATCTTTGCTTCACTGACACTTTTGACAAGTTTTTCAAAGATGCTATGTAGTATTGGTTCATCATTTCTTGTGCCAATTGATGCCGTATCATTTTCATTAAGCCTTGATGACACCTTGATACTTCCCAAGAATTTATTTTGTATTGTATATGCCATTGCAGTTAAACTATCTATATAACCGTAGATTTCTCCATTTTCTACTTTTTTTAAACCATCTTGCATATTTTTTACGGTTACTATATTTATATTATTATATTTAGCACGCAATATTCCAGCTATCGCATATCCTTGCGCTATTCCTAATTTTTTATTCTTTACTTTTTCTATATTATCAACAAAGGGTTTATCAACTTTTGTAGCTAAAACAATCGGAGATTTTAAATACATACTAGTAAAATCCATATAATTTAAACGCTTAGGTGTTGGTGTTGCCCCACTTAAGATATCGCAGTCTCTATTTTTTATGGCTTCAAGACTATGTTCCCAATCTTGCGTTGGATGTAACTTAATATCTATATTTGATTTTTTTCTTAAGAGATTATAAAAATCTGCAATAATACCTATATGCTTTCCATTGTGTATTGACTCAAATGGCATCCAAGAAGGATCTACGCAAAGTTTTATCGTGCCTTTTTTTTCTAAATATTTTTTTTCCTCTTTGGTAAATGACAAATTATCATTCTTGATATTTGCCAAAACTTCTTTGAAAGTTAATTTATCTAATTTTTGATTTGGCAGAAGTTTTCCACTTTTAACTAGTTGTTTATATACTCTCACCATCAACTCTTTATTTACCTCGCCAATATCAAACAAATCTAAAAGCATTAATTCTTTAATTTTTTTAGCTTCATAACTAAGCTCTTCTATGCTTTTTGATGGTCTGTATTTACTGTGCATAAGTTCCGCTACCTCTTGCATATGCGTAAGTGAGTACTCCCACCCTTTGTTTGTCGCTTCAATAAACTTTTTTATTTGTTCAGGATTTTTATTTGCATAAGTATAAGAAGTAAAAAGGTTCATAGCATTTGTTACAAAGCCATAATCTGATGGGTCTATAATATTATAAGGTATATTTTGTTTATCAAGATTGTATAATTCATTTGAAATAAAAGCACTCATAGCATCAACTTTTTTGTTTTTAAAATCTTTGATACTAAAAGCATGAGGAACATTTGTGCTTTTTATAAAAAAATGTTCTAGTAGCAATGAAAGTGAACTATTTATTGACTCATAATCAGTTATCATAATGACTTTGCCATTAAGTTGTGCTGGTTTTGTTATATATTTTTGAGTTACAAAAATCAACGGAGATTTTTGCAGATATGTAGCTAGCAAAACTGTGGGTTGAAGCATACCTTTACTATTGTAAATCAAAGAAGTATTAGAAAGCCCAAAATTTACTTTTTGAGTTAAAACATCTTTAGAGATATTTGTTCCCACCTGGTATTCTAAAAGTTTTACATCTAAGCCAACATCTTTATAATAACCTTTCTCTTTTGCTACTATCAAACCAGCATGTTGAAACTGATACTTCCAGTCTAGCTGAACAGTAACTTTTTGCAATGTTGAATTTGCATACAAATTAATTGACAATAGTAAAATAATTAATAATTTAAGCGACTTTTTCATTACTTAGAAATATAGCATAAAAATCATAATTTAAAACTTTTTTTGTTATGAAAATAGGGTTAGTTACTTATTAATCCTATTGATGATTTCTAAGATTTTTATAAAAAGTTTTTGTTACTTTGAGTTACAAATATGAGACAAAAATATCAAATATCAATTAATTGTTTAACTATCCTAAAAAAGGTGCTATAATCAAATTAAGTGTCTTTGAAATAAATTGGTTTCAACTTTAAAATACTTGGAGGATTACCATGAATTATTTAGAAATGAAGATGAAGGTTTTGTTGCGCATGGGTTTAATATGCCTAGTCGCTTTGGCTATTGTTCCAATTGCAGCTTTTGCGGGAACTACCATAAAGATGAGTTACAATGGTCCTCCTAGCCTAAAGGATAATGCTGTGCATGTTTTTGCTACAACATTCAAAAAGATTGTAGAGAAAGATACAGCAGGTAATCTTAAAATCGCACTTTTCCCTAACAGTCAACTAGGCAGTGAAGAGCAGCGTATGGAACAGGTGATGCATGGTCCTATGATTAATGTAGCATCGTTTGATGGCATGCAGACTGTATTTCCTCAAATGTTTGCCACTAACACTCCGTTCATGTTCAACAGCTATAAAGCGGCGCACATCTTTTTTGACAGCAGTTCTTTTATGAAAAAGGCTATAAAGAAATTGCGCTCTCTTACTGGCGTGGAAATGCTCGCGGTTGTGGAAGATGGTGGTTTCCTTGATTTTACTAGCAACAAGCTAATCAAATCTCCTGCCGATTTTAAAGGGTTAAAATTCCGAGCTATGGATGTTAGTCAAGTTGCAATGTATGAAGCATTTGGTGCTTCTGGCGTGCCCATTCCATGGACTGGAGTGTATCTTGCGCTCAAAACTGGTGTGGCAGATGGACAGATGAATCCTCCAACTTACATCATTATCGGTAGTTTATATGGAGTGCAGAAATATCTCACTCTAGCCAATGTGCAGTATTCCGATCAGTTTTTATTAATCAACGGAGCGTTTTTAGATTCTCTGAGCAAGAAAGACCAAAAAATTGTGCGCAAAGCAGCACATGAAGCAAATGTAAAAACTCGTAAATTTGTTGAATCTCAGGTAGATAAGCGTATAAAATTTCTTGTAGATAAAGGCATGAAGGCTTATACTCCTAATGCACAAGAAATGGAGGCTTTCAGAAAACTTGCCATACCAGCCTATTCTAATTGGTTGCGTAAAAAAGTTGACCAAAGCTGGATTGATCTTGCGTTGAGTGATGCCAAAAAGGCGAATATAGAAGCAAAATAAATGAGCCGTGTAGCTTTTTTATGTAAAAAAATTTCTGATGATTTGGAGCGCCTTTGTTTGTTTGGAGCAGGGGTGCTCCTAATCGTCAATCTGCTTGCCGTAATGTTGGGAGTTTTTGCCCGATTTTACCGCCCTCCTATGTGGACTATGGATCTTGCTAAAGTGACACTGGTATGGACAATCATGCTTGGTGCTGCTCCAGCACTAAAGAGGGGCGAACATATGGCTATAACGATTTTAGTGGACAAGTTACCGCAAAGTTTGCATCGCTTTGTTGTTGCTGTACGCGTTGTAGTGTTCTTTGGCATCCTTTTATTAATGCTTATTTTAGGAGTGAATTATGCCTGGAGTATGCGTCTTTTTACGATCATGTCACTTAATATAAAACAAACTATACCTTTGATGGCTATACCTGTGGGAATGGGACTTATGTTGATTGAGTATGCCTTGGAACAGTTTATTCCATTAGGTACCCGCGGAAAAGATTCTTCCTATGGAAATAATATGAATGAAGAGAAACAACCATGATTCCACTCGCTTTAAGTGTATTTTTTGTAATGCTCATCACTGGTTTCCCATTGTTTATCACAATGTTTGGCACTGCTCTGACAGGCTTCCTATATCTTGGTGATATAGGGCAATTACGCTTGATGATTCAACAACTTTACGGTGGCATGTCGCCGTTTGCACTTCTAGCCATACCATACTTTATCCTAGTTGGTGAGCTTATGAACTTTTCTGGGATGAGTATTCGCTTGCTACGCTTTGCTGAAGCCCTTGTTGGACATATGAAGGGTGGGCTCGGATATATTACTGTAGTTACTAGTATTATCTTTTCAGGCATAAATGGTTCGGCCGCAGCGGATGCCTCGGCAGTGGGCTCCATTATGATTCCAGCCATGAAAAAAGGCGGTTACCCAGATTCTTACGCCGCTGGATTAGTTGCAGGTAGTTCACTTATTGGGCCTATCATTCCACCTAGTATATTTATGATCCTATTAGGTGCTATGACCGCAACAGATGTGGGGGGATTATTTATGGCGGGTATTGTGCCTGGATTATTATTAGGCATCGCTTTTATGGTAATGCACCGTGTTAATGCTAAAAAGCTCAACTTACCAGTGGTCAATACTAAATTTTCGTTCAAAAAACTCATATCTGCCACTGCTGGCGCTACCCCAGCGTTAATTGCACCAGGTATAATCATCGGCGGTATCCTATTTGGATTTATGACTCCAACTGAATCTGGTGCTGTGGCCAGTCTGTATGTCATTGTGGTAGGTTTTATCTGGACACGACAACTTACTATACATGGTATGTTGATTGCATTATCCAACACTATACGGCTTACTAGTGTTATTTTTCTTATTATCGGCGGAGCCACCGTAATAGGGTGGTTACTTGCATTTGAACAGGTGACACAAGCTATGTCACCCTTTATAATGCACTATACTTCTACGCCTACTCAAGTGTTGTTACTTATAAGTGCGATGACTTTCATAGTAGGTATGTTTATGGAGGAAATTGCCGTACTGGTATTACTTACTCCTATATTCAGTCCACTAGCCGTAGCAGCTGGAATTGATCCTCTGCATTTTGGCATAGTGATGACATTAAATATAACTATTGCCCTAATCACGCCACCAATGGGTGCGTGCATATATATTGTATCGTCAATTGGGGGCGTATCGCTAGAGAAGATGTTTAAGAATATTTGGCCATTCATATTAGTGGCTTTAGTTTGTCAATTGTTGATTATTTTTATTCCAAGCATATCGTTGTGGTTACCTCACATGCTTGGTTATTGACAAAGTAAAAAACGATGCAACAATCGGGCTTGTATGTGATTATTTAACTTAATTGGAGGAGTTATGCAAGAATATATGATAAACAAACCAATTCCTAACGAGGAAGAAATTTCTTGGGATATGGTGTATTCTATGCCTCTGATTGATTGTGAAGAAGAACTTGTGCCTCTTTCGCTTGCGCCAGAGCGCATGCTTGTACGCTCTGCATATTTTGAGGCCGGGCTAGCAGGAGCATTACCCGAGTGTTATGCTCGTATTGGCATGAGAGAATGTTTGATAAAAGCGGCTAGTTTGTTGCCAAAGCACTTGCGGTTTGTGGTGCTAGATGCGTGGCGCAATCAGCAAGTACAGAAAACCTTATTTCAGCAGTGCAAGACTGCACTTGCCACAGTGAATCCAGATGTGGATGAAGAAAAGCTACACATTATGACCCAGCAGTATGTTGCTCTTCCCAGCCTTGACACATCAGCACCTTCACCACATTCAACTGGTGGAGCTGTAGATTTGATGATTGCAACTCTGGATGGGGTTCCGTTATTTTTCGGATCGCCTTTTGACTATCCAAGTGAAATTTCTTATACGAGGTATTTTGAAAAAAAATTTGATAATGAGGAGATTCTTTCCAAAAGAGAAGAGGATGCGATGCAAAACCGAAGGCTACTCTACAACATCATGAAAACAGCAGGATTTGTTAATTTTCCATGTGAATGGTGGCATTATGAATATGGAACACAACGCTGGGCAAATGAAAAAAACAAGGA
>CAZYTB010000034.1:0-19490 GCA_964650375.1 uncultured Campylobacterales bacterium
ATTGATTCGTATTGGTTTATTGTTTGGATGCAAAAATAGATCACAATATCCATGGTCCTTTTTGTTTCTAGCATAAAACTCAACTGTCCTAGTTACTGTGGTGCCAACAGCAAGGATTGATTTTTTGGAATCAATAAGTTCACATGTTTGCTTGTCTATATTATAATATTCTTCGTGCATAGTGTGTTCTTTTATGTTCTCACATGTAACTGGTTTGAAAGTGCCAGCTCCTACATGCAGAGTAACAATCTTTGTCTCAAACTTAGTTTTTAATTCATCAAATTTTTTGTCATCAAAATGCAAGGATGCTGTTGGAGCCGCAACCGCACCTCTTTTTTTAGCAAATACACTTTGATAGTCTAATTTATCTTGTTTTGTATCTTCTCTTTTTATGTAAGGCGGAAGAGGTACATGACCTATGTTTTCTAAAATATCAAAGAGTTTATAGGTATTAATTTTTTCTTCATTTTGAGTAAATTCTACAACTCTGATACCATCATCTTTTAATTCTTTTATTGTAGCCATTAAATTATTTTGAAAAATTAATTTTGTATTTTGTTTGACTTTACCTTTTATATAAGCTGAATACAAGTTATCTTGCAAGGGAGAATTTAAGAGAAGTTCCACTTTGCCACCACCTGTTTTTTCTCCAAAAATTCTAGCTTTTATTACTTTAGTATCATTTATGATAACCGCTGTATCTTTTGGAAAAAAATCAAAAATATCACCAAAGGTAGAGTGTACTATCTTATCTTTTTTTTGATCATATACTAATACTTTAGCTTCATTTTTATCTGCCAATGGGTGCGAAGCGATTAAGTCATTTGGTAAAAAATAATCATAAGTGGAAATAGAAAAAGGATCTTTCAATTATTCTTTTTCCTTTGTACCTTCAACATCTTCCTCATCTTTTTCTTCCTCTTCATCTGTTTCTTCCTCTGGAGTAGCAGGATTTACAGCTTTTGCAACAAGAATTGAGATACCATATAACACAACTAAAGGTCCTGCCATTAAAAATTGTGTCAATACATCTGGTGGAGTCAAAAGAGCGGAGACACCAAAAATTATGACTATTGCGTATCTAAAAAAACCTTTAAGTGCTGCATCATCAATGAGTCCAAGTTTTGCAAAAAAGAAAGTGATAACCGGCAACTCAAATGCTATACCAAAACCAAAGAGCAATTTAGTAAAAAATCCAACATATTCGCCAATACTAGGAAGTGCGGTAAAAAGTTGTGAACCAAAATTTACAAGAAATTTAAATCCAAGCGGAATAACTATATAATATGCGAAAAGAGAGCCACTTACAAACATGAGTGTTGCAAAAAATACAAATGGTATAACCAATCTTTTTTCTTCTTCATATAACCCTGGTGATACAAATAACCAAAATTGCCAAAATAAAACTGGCAAGGAAAAAATAAAAGCAGTAAAAAAAGCAACTTTAAGTGCTGTAAAAAATGGCTCTTGAAGTTTAGTAAAAATTACATGTGAATTTGCTGGTAAAACATGATTTAATGGAGCTATCATCCAAGCCATAATTGGTTCCCAAAAAGAAAAACATACAAAAAACATAACAAAAAGTACAGCTATAGAAATACCAAGTCTTTTTCGCAGCTCTGCTAAATGAGGTCTTATTTCATCAAACATTATTTGTCTTCCTTTTTTGTCTTGTCCGGCTCAATGACTCTATTTGTTCCCATAGGATCTTTTACAATTTTTTTTGTTTTTCCAACATCTTCTTTTATTTCTTTCAGTGTATTGCTTAAATCTTTTGTACTGCTTTTTATTTCTTCTAGTTCATCAAAAGAGAGTTGTTTTTTTACGCTTGTTGCAGCTTGGTCTAATTTCTTTTTATATTCTGTTGCTTCTTCTTTTAATTCTGCTATTTTCATTTCTTGCTCTAACGAAGATTTTGCTTCATTTATGCTACTTTTGAAACTTTTGAAAAATTTTGCAACTTGAACCATAGCCTCTGGCAGCTTATCTGGTCCCAAAAAAAGTATAGCTATAACTGCAACAATCAGTAATTCAGTAAAGCCCATTCCAAACATATTGTGTTCCGCCTTATAATTTAAGAGAATGATTATACCTTTTATTTACTCAAATATAAATAAATAATATTATTTGAGTGTGAATTTTTTTTTATTTTTTAAAAAGTCAACTATAGAGGCAAAAGAACTTGGAGCAAATAAGGTGGAATAAATGCGGCATTTGGAAACATGGGTGACAAAGATAATATTTTTGAATATATCAATGATACTCTTGTTAGTTCAGTAGGCCTTGGAAACGAGGAATCGATTAGAATATTTTGTGAGCAACCCGTGCGGAGGGAGGAAGACTGGTTGATGAAAATGGAGATTTTTTTGTAGATGAGTTAAACACAAGGGATTTTGTGACTAGAGCAATTTTTAAAGAGTTACAAAAAGGAAAGAAAGTATATTTGGATTTGACTGGAGTTTCACAAGAAATAATAGATACTAAGCTAATAGGCATCAAAAAAAGAGTAAAAGCATTAAAAAAGCTAGATGTCAGTAAAGACTTAATTCCAGTAACACCAGTAGCCCACTATACTATGGGCGGGATAGAAACTGACACGAAAGGCAGAACTAGTATAAAAGGGCTTTTGTGGTTGGTGAGGCTGGAGACAATGGTGTAAACGGCGCTAACCTACTTGGTGAAAATTCACTAAGCCAAGGAGCGGTATTTGGAAAAATTTCTGCATACGAGGCCATAAAATTTGCGAAGAAAGCTAGTAAATTTAATGGTGTAGATTATTATAATATCATGGATGACATACAATTGATTGATAATTTAAAAGAGTTAGCAAAAGGTACGGATGCAAATGAGCTCAGAAATGAGATAGGACATGTTTTATTTAAAAAAATTGGTATAGTAAGAACTGGAGTTGGTATAAAAAAAGCATTGGAAAAATTTGAAGAAATGGAGGCACAAATTGAAACACAGCATAGCGAAAAACCTACAACTATAAAAAATATACTAGAATTGAAAAATGCCCTATTGGTTTCTAAAGCTATAGCGAAATCAGCTTTAATCAGAGAAGAGAGCAGAGGTTCTCATTTTAGAATTGATTTTCCAGAAACAGATAGAAAATTTGAAGATAACACTTTGATAGGTATGGAAGACTTATAGTATAATACTAGTAGATTTATACAAACAAGGAAAAAATATCTTGAAATCATCTATACTTTTACTAAATATGGGCGGACCAAATGATTTATCCGAAGTTAAAGTTTTTTTATCTAACATGTTTAATGATAAGGCAATAATCAATGCACCTTTTATAATAAGAAAACTTATAGCGTATATTATAGTTAGAAGTAGGCTAAAGAGCGCCACTAAAAATTATGAGAAGCTAGGTGGAAAATCACCCATTGTAGAAAATACAAAAAAGCTTGTGAGAGAATTAAAAAAAGAGTTAGGTATAGACATTTCATATATCATGAGATATACCCCGCCATTTTCGCTTGAAGTACTCTCTAAAATTAAAGATTATGATAAATTTTTTGTTATACCATTGTATCCACATTTTTCATCAACGACGACACAATCTTCACTTGAGCATTTGTTTGATGCAGCGGATAAACTACACATTGATAAAGATAAATTTAAAATTATAGAAAAATACTATGATAATGAAATATACAATGAAACTATAGTAGAGAAAATTAAAGAAGTTTTAGGTGGAGATAATCCAGAAGAGTTTGAATTGATTTTTTCAGCGCACGGGCTTCCTCAAAAAATCATAGATAAAGGTGATCCATATATGGTTCATATAAAACAAAATGTTTTTAGAGCCAGAAAAGAGTTGCTTAAAAATAATTTAGATTTTTTTAACACGCATTTAGCTTACCAGTCAAGGCTTGGACCAGTTGAGTGGATAAAACCGTACCTTGATGATAAATTGAAAAAACTAAAAAAGAAAAAAGTAGTTATCTATCCTATTGCTTTTTTGATAGATAATTCTGAAACAAAGTATGAACTAAACATAGAATACAAAGAAATTGCACACAATCTTGGATTTACTGATTATAGGGTTGCAAGTGCTCCAAATGTTGATATAAATAAAACTATAATTGATTTATATAACAATATGAAATAGCAAAATTTTAATAATTTTTATGAGAAATTGTCTAAAACAGCATAAAATATGACAGTTTTAAATAAGCAAATAGAAAAAGCTCAAGAAAATGAAATAACTCTGAGTGAAAATTTAAAATCCTTAAGTACTGATGCTGAGCAAATAAAAGGCATCTTGTCTATTATCTCGGATATTGCTGACCAAACTAATTTATTGGCACTTAATGCAGCCATAGAAGCTGCTTGCGCAGGCGAACACGGAAGAGGTTTTGCTGTTGTTGCTGATGAAGTTAGAAAATTGGCTGAAAATACGCTAAAAAGTTTAAATGAAATAAATACAAGTGTTAATCTTATCGTTCAAAATACAGCACATGCAAGTGCGAATGTTGAATCAAAAAATGTAGCCACAAAAACACAAGAAATAATTAGTTCAATAAATAATAATAAAGACTCCTTAAACGATTTAAAAAACGCTTTAGGCTCTATCGAGAAAATCTTAACTAACTAATTTGTTATAAAAAGTGCCAACTCATCACTTAGAAAATAATCGTTATTAAAAATTCTATTTTCTGTACATGTAAGTTTTTCTTCTTTTAATAATATATCTATATTTCTAGTCTCTTTTTTATTAAATTCATCTTTTAAAATGCCAATTTTACTTCTAAGTCCAAGAAATATTTTCTCTACATGTATATCATTATTGCTTAAAATTTCAATATTTTTCTGTTGAGGTTTTTTGATATAATCCTCTATGCTGCTGGAAGTATAAAATCTTTTATTTTTTAAAAATCCAACTGCTCCGGCTCCAATTCCTATATAATCATCATGCTGCCAATAACCAAGATTATGAACACTTTGATAAGTTCCAAAATTAGAAATTTCGTATTGTGAAAATCCATTTTTTATTATTTCATTTGTAAAAAATCTGGCTAACCTTACTGAGTCTTTTGCAACACTTGGTGTTTTAAAGAAAAGAGTATTTTCTTCTATACTCAGTGAGTAGGCGCTTAAATGATTTATAGGTAGCGTTAATGCTGTGGATAAATCACTCAGTAAAAGAGCTTTTGTGTCCATTTTTGTTCCGTAAATTAGATCAATGGATATATTTTTGTATCCAATTTTATTTGCATTGAGGGCGGCTTTTAAAGCTGAATTTTTATTATGGTTTCTTCCTAAAAATTTTAATTTTTCTTCATTAAAACTTTGCACCCCAAAGCTTACTCTGTTAACACCTAATTCTTTCATTCCTTTGAGCCAATCAGATGTCGCAGAATTTGGGTTAGCTTCAGTTGTTATTTCCACATTTTGACTTAAATATGGCATAACTATGTCGAAAAAATTTTTATACAAATCAGGTTTGATAGTAGAAGGCGTTCCTCCACCTATAAATAGTGACTTTATACTATTTTTTTTGAGTAAAAAGATAGACAATTCTACTTTTAATTGTTCACTAATTGCATCCATGTATTTTTTTTGTAAATCAAATTTGTCAACATAAGAATTAAAAGCACAATAATGGCATTTACTGTCACAAAAAGGTATGTGCAAATATATAAGCATCTTTAAATCACTTTTTTGATAATATTTTATCTAAATATAATAGAAAGTATGGATATGGAAGAAATAAAAAAATATAGACCAAATGTTGCAGCTGTAATTTTATCTAGTAAATATCCATTTAAATGTGAATTTTTTATTGCTTGTAGAAATGATTTGAAAGATGTGTGGCAATTTCCTCAGGGAGGAATAGATGAAGGTGAATCTGCAAAAATTGCCCTATTTAGAGAGCTAAAAGAAGAAATTGGAACAGATAAGATTGAAATAATTGCAAAGTATCCAGAACAAATGAAATATGAATTTCCTAAAACTATTGCAAAAAGAATGTATCCATTTGACGGTCAAATTCAAACTTATTTTTTAGTAAAGTTAAAGCCTGATGCTAAAATCAATTTGAAAACTAAACATCCGGAATTTGAAGATTATAAATTTGTAAAACGAAAAGAAATTTTTGATATTGTGACCTATTTTAAAAGGCCAGTCTATCAAAAAATTATTAATTATTTTAAAAAAGAAGGTTATTTGTAGATGAGAGTTGGTACAAAATGCTTATAGTGCAAAAATACGGTGGCACTAGTGTTGCTAATGTGGAACGCATATTAGAGGTTGCAAAAAGAGTTGCAAGAAGAAAAAAAGAGGGTAATGATTTAGTCGTAGTTGTTTCAGCCATGAGTGGTGAAACAAATAAATTAATAGATTTAGCTAATTCTATTAGTGAGAATCCAGATAAACGAGAAATGGATCTTTTACTAAGCTCTGGTGAGCGAGTAACCAGTGCCCTTTTGGCAATTGCTCTTACTCAAATGGGTCATGAAACAATAGCAATGAGTGGAAGACAGGCTGGAATTGTAACTGATAGCATGCATACAAAAGCTAGAATTGAACATATAGATAAAATATATATCGACAATGAACTAAAAAAAGGCAATATTGTTGTTGTAGCAGGATTTCAAGGTATTACAGAAATGGGAGAAGTTTCAACTTTGGGACGCGGTGGAAGCGATTTAAGTGCTGTTGCAATTGCTGGGTCTTTAGGGGCAGATATTTGTGAAATATATACGGATGTGGACGGTGTATACACAACTGATCCTAGAATTGAACCAAAAGCTAGAAAATTGGACAAAATAAGTTATGATGAAATGCTGGAACTTGCTAGTTTGGGAGCAAAAGTATTGCAGACTAGATCAGTTGAGCTTGCAAAAAAATTAAATGTAAATTTGGTAACAAGAAGTAGTTTTAATGACAATGAAGGTACATATATATTAAAGGAAGAAGACATCATGGAAAAACCACTAGTTAGCGGAATAGCGATAGATAAAAATCAGGCAAGAGTAACTCTAAGAGGTGTATCAGATAAACCTGGAATTGCGGCTGAGATTTTTAGGAAGTTAGCAGAAGAGAGTGTAAATGTTGATATGATTATCCAAAATGTGGGAGTGGATGGAACAACAAATTTAGGATTTACAATACCTGAAAATGAACTAGAGATTACAAAAAAAGCCATGGAAGACATATATGCTGCGCAGATTGTTGATTTTGATAAGAATGTAGTTAAAGTATCTGTTGTCGGTGTTGGTATGAAATCCCATAGTGGTGTTGCATGTACGGCTTTTGATACGCTAGCAGACGAAAATATCAATATAGAAATGATAAGTACAAGTGAAATAAAAGTATCTATGGTGATAAATGCAAAATATAGTGAGCTGGCAGTGCGGGCACTTCATGATGCTTACAAATTGGACCAATAGAATATGCAAAAATTTTTAAAGTGGACATTGGATAATATTAGAAAAGACGGCTCAATGATGAGTTGGATGGAAGAAAAAAGATTTGAGTGGGTGCCTTTAAATGTATCTATGCTTAAAAATCTACTTGATGGTCATACAATTATAGTTATAACCGATGATGAGCGGGATTGGTTTTGTAATTATTTATTAAATGATATAAATAAATTATCTAAAAATAGACCACTTCTTCCATTTATTTCCTTGAAAGCGATATACCCAAATTTGAATACTTTAAAAACAAAAGAAGACATAGAACTTTTGGAAAATATGCTACTTCAGTCTTTTCCACAAGGATATACTTATTTTTATATAGGAAAAAATAATAATATAAAAATGCAAATAGCAAAAAGAAGAGACGACAGTTTTATTTGGGTTATGGATGAACACTTGCAAAATAGTTTTTTTCTCTCCTCAAATGATGAAAATTTAGATATAAAACTTATACAACTTTATAAACTTTTAGATAAAAGTATCAATGCCTTGCTTTTTGCTGAGGTTGATTTTGATGGTGAGTGAAGAAGAGTTAACTAGTCATATATTGGTTTGTAAAAATATGCAAAAAGCATATGATTTTTTAGAAGACAAATATAAACAAAAAAATTACAAACTATTTATCAAAGATGATTTTTTGCTTGAAGATGCAAAAAATGTTGTAAAAGAAGCATATATCGCCGAGAGTGAGAAAAAAATACTCATCTTGGGCGCTAAAGTATATAATATTTATGCACAAAATTCACTCTTAAAAATTCTCGAAGAGCCTCCTAGAAATATAATATTTATACTTGTTTGTGAAACAAAAAATGTTTTTTTGCCAACTATTCGTTCAAGAATGCTTTTAAAAGAGTTGGATTATAGTGAAGAAAAAATAGAGACCAGTTTGGATTTATCAAGATTAGACTTAAACAACATATATGATGTTGTGCAAGAAAATTCAAAAATTAGCAAAAATGAATTAAAGGTTTTGATGCAAGCTATCGTAAATGAGGCTATTACTAAGTTTCGTATATCTTTCTCAAGAAAAGAGATGGAGCATTTTGAGAGATTACTGCAATTAAGTGAGCTAAATGCAAGACCGACTAATATATTGATTTCCTTACTTTTAACAATTTTCTTAAAAAAGAATTAGCATGCAAATATATAAAATTTCAAATGACACTCCATTAGATAAGCTTTTTATTGAACTAGGTGTTACAAAAGAAGGTTCAAGTATCTTGCAAAAAAAAGCAAAAATACATCTTCTGTATATAAAAGACTTAAAATCACCCGCGGCAAATATACTTAAGCAAGACGCCCTCTCTATAGGTGCAGACTTGGCAGTTCCAAAAAATAGCGTTACATGTAGAGATGAATTTGTTGATGCCGTATTGATAGCAACTACTGCCCAAATACTAGAATTATCCAAAAAAGAAAAGATTCAACCTTTTGGATTAAAAGATTTGTCTAATAATTTAGTAAATTTTTTAAAGATTAAAAATTTACGCACTCAAATAATGGGTGTCTTAAATGCAAATGAAGATAGCTTTTTTAAAAATAGTAGATTTTCACAAGCTGATGTGCAAAAAAGAATTGAATCTATGATTACAGAAGGAGCTGATATAGTTGATATCGGGGGTGTTTCTAGTCGACCGGGGAGTATGCCGATAAGTGAAGAAGAAGAGCTGGAGAGAATAAAAAATATAATTGATACAATTTATAAAAACAAACTTTATGAGAAGGCTAAATTTTCCCTGGATAGCTACTCACCAAAATGTATCGAATATGCCCTAAATCATGGCTTTAGTATTGTAAATGATATAACAGCACTGGAAAATGACAAAGTTGCAGAAGTTACTTCAAAATATAACGCCACAATTGTGTTGATGCATAAACTAGGTCATACGCAAAACATGCAAAAGAACCCAGAGTATAAAAATATCATACTTGATATTGATAATTTTTTTGAAAATAGAATACAAAAAGCACAGAATTTTGGCATAGAAGATATTGTACTGGATGTGGGTATCGGTTTTGGAAAAACTTTAAAACATAATCTTTTGCTATTGCAACAACTTGAGCATTTTATGCATTTTGGATATCCACTTTTGGTGGGTGCTAGTAGAAAGTCTATGATTGATATGATAATTCCTTCTAAAGTAGAAGATAGGTTGCCTGGCACAATAGCTGTGCATCTTGAAGCAGTTAAAAAAGGTGCTTCGATTGTGAGAGTGCATGATGTAAAAGAGAATTTTCAAGCATTGAGAGTTCAAGAAGCTATTTCGGGAGTTTTTTAGTGGAATTTGAATTTTACAATTATGTTATATTTTTAGCAGCCAGTTTTTTAGCGGGTTTTGTTGATTCAATCGCTGGAGGCGGTGGCATTATCACCGTTCCTATTTTGATGGCATCAGGTTTGCCTCCACATGTTGCGTTAGCTACAAATAAACTTCAAAGTTCTTTTGGAAGTTTTACGGCCTCTGCTAATTTCTTTAGAAAAGGTTTAGTAACTTTTAAAGATATATATTTAGGTGTGATTTTTACTTTTATTGGAGCGTTGATTGGCACAAATGCTATTTTATTGCTTGATGCAAAAATTTTAAATAAAATTATACCTTTTATGCTCGTTGTCATTTTTTTATATACGCTATTTAATCCAAAATTTGGACATATTGATATGAAAAGCAGATTAACAAAACCTATCTTTTTTCTAATTTTTGGAATTTTACTTGGATTTTATGACGGTTTTTTTGGTCCTGGCACTGGAACTTTTTGGACGATAGCATTGGTTACAATTATGGGATTAAATCTAAAAAAAGCAACTGCCACTACCAAAGTAATGAATTTTACTAGTAATATAGTATCTTTAGGGGTATTTTTATTTAGCGGAAATGTACTTTTTTTCATAGGAATTCTTATGGGTTTTGGTCAAATAGTAGGTGCATTTGTTGGTTCATCCTTGGTCGTTAAAAAAGAAGTTACTTTTATAAGAAGTTTTTTTCTATTTATTGTAGGAGTTACGATTTTGAAATTAATTTACGATAGTTGGTTAAAATGAATGAGAACGAATATAAAAAAAATATAGACTTATTAAACGCCTGGGCAAAAGCCTATTATGTAGATGATAATCCTATTGCAAGTGATGAAGAGTATGATGCACTTTATCATCAGGTTTTAAATTTTGAGAAAGAATATCCAGCAAAAATTGATGAAAATTCACCCACAAAAAGAGTGGGTGGAGTTGTATTGGAAGGGTTTTCTAAGGCAAAACATCTTAAAAGAATGTGGAGCATGGAAGATGTTTTTGATGTAGATGAATTAAATGCTTGGATAAAAAGAGTTGAAAAAACAAGTACAAACTTTACGCTCTATTGTGAGCCTAAATTTGATGGTGCAAGCTTAAATATCATATATGAAAATGGTAAATTAAAACAAGCCATCACTAGAGGCGATGGAAGTATTGGTGAGGATGTGAGCGAAAATATTAGAACAATTGGCTCAATTCCTTTAGTGATTGATTATAAAGAATTGATTGAAATCCGAGGTGAGATAGTAATAAAAAAAAGTGACTTTGACGATATAAACCAAAGAAGAGCACAAAAAAATGAACCTCTTTTTGCAAATCCAAGGAATGCAGCGGCTGGCAGTTTGAGACAACTTGATACAAAAATAACTGCAAGTAGGAAGTTGATATTTTATCCATGGGGAATTGGAGAAAACAGTTTAGAATTTAATAAACTTAGCCAAAAGATGGATTTTGTATATAAGCTCGGATTTCAAAAACCACCAAAAGCTGTAATCAGTAAAAATATGGATGATGTGATTAACTTATATCATGATCTCATTTCATCTCGAGATGAAATTCCCATGATGATGGATGGAATGGTTATAAAAATAGATGAAATATCGCTAGAAGAAGAGCTTGGATATACGGTTAAATACCCTAGATGGATGGTAGCTTTTAAATTTCCTGCGGTTGAGAAAGTCACAAAAATTAAAGATGTAATTGTGCAAGTAGGAAGAACTGGTGTACTGACCCCTGTTGCTCTTCTTGAGCCTGTTAATATAGAAGGTGCTATGGTTGAACGAGCTACTTTACATAACTTTGATGAAATAAAAAGAAAAGATATAAGAATAAATGACAGCGTTATCATCATAAGAAGCGGAGATGTCATACCAAAAGTCACTAAAGTTTTGATAGATAGAAGAGATGGGACGCAAAAGGAAATACAGAGACCTACGCAGTGCCCGATATGCGGAAGTGAAGTTTTAGATGAGGGAATTTTGATAAAATGTCAAAATCTTTCTTGTGAAGCAAGAGTCGTAAACTCTATCATACATTTTGCATCAAAAAAATGCATGAATATTGATGGATTGGGAAATAAAATAGTAGAAATATTATACGATAACCATCTTTTGAAAAGTGTAGAAGATTTATATAAATTAAAAATTGATGATTTATTGAAGCTTGAAGGTTTTAAGGAAAAAAGAGCTCAAAATCTAATAGATGCAATTTTAAATTCTAAAAGTGTAGATTTGCATAAATTTATAAATTCTTTGGGAATAGAGCATATTGGTGAAGTCGCTGCTAGAAAAATTTCTGAGTCTTTTGGAAAAAAATGGATTGAAGCTGGTTTTGAAGATATAGTGTCAATTGAAGGTTTTGGCGAAGAAATGGCAAAAAGTTTGCAAGAGTTTATACATGTAAATAAAGAAAAAATTATAAAATTGATGCAAATTCTAGATATTAGAGAGCCGATAATGGTGGAAAAACTAGAGTCTATATTTAGCGAAAAAACAGTTGTCATAACAGGCAGCATGTCAAAACCTAGAGATGAGATAAAAAAATTATTGGAAAAATATGGTGCAAAAGTCACAAATAGTGTATCAAAAAAGAGTGATTTTGTGATATATGGTAAAGATGCAGGCAGTAAATATGATAAAGCTCTTATGTTGGGTGTAAAAACTATGAGTGAGGAGGAAATGCTGAGTGAGATTAGATAATTATCTTTTTCAAAATGGATTTGCGCAAAGTCGAAATAAAGCACAAGAGCTAATAAAAAGTTTACAAGTTTTAGTTGATGGCAAAATAATATCTAAGCCAAATTTTAATATGGAAGAGTCTTTTAAGCTAGAAATTTTAAATGAAAAACAGTATGTGAGCAGAGCCGGATATAAGCTGAAAACTTATCTTTTGGAGCAAGACAAAATTAATATAAATGGAAAAACATGTTTAGATGTTGGGAGCAGTACAGGCGGTTTTGTTCAAGTTCTTTTGGAAGAGAGTGCAAAAAAAGTTGTGGCTGTTGATGTAGGAAGTGAGCAATTACATGAAAGCTTAAGAAAAAATTCAAATTTAGAGATTTATGAAAAAACAGATATCAGAAATTTTAACTATAATAATAAATTTGAAATCATTACATGTGATGTCTCTTTTATAGAGGTTGAGCAAATCATAGATAATATTGATAAATTTGCGGAAGAATATATTTTAATATTATTTAAGCCGCAATTTGAAGTTGGAAATTTTGTCAAAAGAGATAAAAGAGGGGTTGTAAAAGACCAATTTGCAATCAAAAAAGCCAAAGATAGATTTGTAGCTCATTGTGTGCAAAGATGGGATTTAATCGATTCTTGTGATTCTAGTGTGAAAGGAAAAGAGGGAAATGTTGAAACATTCTACTGCTTTAAAAAAAGATAAAATAGACTCTATAGCGATAGGAACTTTTGATGGTTTACATCTAGGACATAAGCAGTTAATCAATAATCTAACCCCAAACGGCGCACTATTTGTTATAGATAAAGGTAGGGCAAATTTGACACCTGGAGATAAAAGAAATGATTATTCCCCATACCCATGTTTTTATTATAAATTTGAACAGATAAAAGATCTTGATTGTTTGGATTTTGTCACTTTGCTAAAAAAAGAGTTTCCGAAATTAAAAAAAATTGTAGTCGGTTATGATTTTAAATTTGGAGCAAAACGAGCTTGTGATATTTTTGATTTAAAAAAACTTTTCAGTGGTGATATGGTAGTTGTAGAAGAATATTTTATAGATGGTATTTCAGTGCATTCTTCAAAAGTAAGAGAGTTGGTGCGAGAGGGCAAAATAAAAAATGCAAATGCTTTAATAGGAAGGCAATATGCTATAAGCGGAACTGTGATAAAAGGTCAAGGACTTGGAAAAAAAGAGTTAGTTCCTACGATAAATTTAAAAATAGAGAGCTATATTTTACCTAAAAATGGTGTTTATGCAACAAAAGCACTTGTAAATGGAGTGAAGCATCCCTCTGTTACATTTATAGGTATAAGAGAAAGTACAGATGCAAATTTTTCGTGTGAGACTTATTTGATAGATAAAAAAATTGGAAATATTGAGTCTGCAGATATATTTTTTGTAGATTTTTTAAGGGGAAATAGAAAATTTAATTCACTAGAAGAGCTTAAAAGTCAAATTCTAACAGATGTTGAAAAAGCTAAAACAATTCTTATTTAGTTTTCCTCTTATGGAAATACATCAAATCATCCGATTTTTTAAAAATTTCTTTAAACTTTTCGCCTTTCTCAAAGTTGGTTACACCAAATGAAAATGATATATTAAAAGTTTGATTTTCGTGTTTTAAATTGGTAGCATATAAGTTTCTTCTGATGTTTTTCAATAATTTTATTAATTCTTTTTGATTATGTTTTTTACTTAAAAGTATAAATTCATCACCAGCAAATCTTATAGCAAAAGAATTTTCTACTTTTCTTAAAAGAGAACCAATCATAGCCAATATTTTATCACCCACCAAGTGTCCAAAAGAATCATTGATATTTTTAAAATCGTCTATATCTATAAAGGCAAATGCTCCATTATCTAAAAATGTTTCACTATTTAAAAATTTTTCATACAGCCATCTTCTATTGTAAATATTTGTTAACTCATCTAGATATAGATCTTCTTGTAAGTGGACTATTTTTTTCTCAAGTGCAATGACATCGTCTTCTATGCTTTTTAAATCTTTTTCATTTCCATCTATGATTGCCACTCTGGCTTTTTGGATATTTGTTTTCAGTGATGATGCAGAATTTTCCGTCTCATCACGCATTTTTTGTATTTTTTTAAGAGCATATATCATAGCTTTTTCTCTATCGTCTTCATCTATTGTTATATCTAATTCATTTGCTTTTGTAAAAAAAATATCTTTATATATTTCAGGCAAGACAATTTCCAATTTTCTAATTTCTCTAATAGTTTCATCAGTTAATTCTTGAAGTTTTTTATTCATAGAGACTCTTTTTGCTATAATATTGCTTTAAGAAAAATTATAGCAAATAAAAGGTAATAAATGGATAAAGTTTTTACTAACCCCATAGAGAAACAATTTGAATTTGATGAAAATGTAGCTACTGTTTTTGATGATATGTTACAGCGATCAATACCATTTTATAATGAAGTAATGTCTTTAGTGTGTAGTGTCATAGACCTACATGTAAAAGAAAATTCAACTATAGTAGATCTTGGATGCTCTACTGCCAATACTCTTTTACATTTGCAGAAAAAAAGTAATAAAAACTTAAATTTGTTAGGTTTTGATAACTCTGTTGCTATGTTAAATCAAGCTAGAAAAAAGATAAAATCGTACGGTGCTACAATAGAATTAAAATTAGCAGATATTTTAGAGGTTGATATTCCTATATGTGATGTTGTAGTAGCAAATTATATGTTACAGTTCGTAAGACCAATGCAGAGAATTGATTTTTTGTGTAAAATATTTAATTCTCTAAAAAAAGATGGAATTTTTATTTTTAGTGAAAAAATTATATATGATGATAAGAAGTTAAATAAGCAGATTATTGATATTTATTATGATTTCAAAAAGTCACAAGGTTATAGCGAATTTGAAATTTCCCAAAAAAGAGAAGCTCTTGAAAATGTTTTAGTGCCTTATAGTGAAGAGGAGAATAGGGCTATGATTTTAAAATCAGGATTTAAGAGCATAGAAATTATATTTAAATGGGGTAATTTTGTAACCTTTATAGCCAAAAAATAATTTTATATTGCCTAGCCTATTGAAATAGGCTAGGATTATTTCTTTTAACATGTTTTATAACAGCGATAATCTCATCTACTCCCATTTCGCCATCATCATCATCTTCAAAAACTTCATCTATAGCATTTACATAAGTATCTACTGCTTTTTCTAAATTTTCTTTTTTGACCCCAGCAAAGTATAGGGCAACATTTAGCATATCTGTTAATTGTATCGCTAATTCCTCAATCTCTATTTCAATATCTTTCATTTCTTCATCTAACACTTTTTACTCCTGCCTTTTTTTTTATTAAATTTACAATTTGCGTTTTAATGTTTTCATATACAAAACTATCTTTAAAACCACTAATCAGACCACCACTTGCATTTGGATGTCCTCCACCATTTCCAATCGTAGCGGCAACTTTACTTACATCAATTTTACCATCTGCTCTAAGACTTACTGTTTTTCTAGATGTCATATCCATAAAAAAATCAAAATCAGGATTTGCTTTTAGAAAATCATTGCCAATAACAGAAACATTTCCTATATTATATGTAAGTATTCCTTTGAATCCATCATATTCAATTTTCATTATTTCTTTATTATGGCTCAACATTTTTACATTATATTTTGATATTAGATTATTTAGCGTATTATCCTCTGATTCCATAAAAATTTCTTTTTTAATTCTGTGGATATTATTCTCAAGTGCAATATGCGCATTTTCAAGTTCAAAATACGGTTGTATTTTTGTGAGCAAGTTAAAAATGTATTGACTATTTTCTTTTGGAAACATTATGCGATTAATTTCTTTTGCCCCACTGACTAGTCCAAGACAGACTTTCCCAAGTTCAAATTCATCCTTGTCATCTAGCCAAATATCGACTGCATTTACAACATCAACAAATTTAGAAAGTTTTTTATCTTCTCCATATATGGAAGAGAAAAAATCATAAGTTATTTTAGTCGCACACCTTGTATCATCCAAATAATACCATTCAAATTCATTTGCACAATCTTGTCCAGATTTGTGATGATCTAACAAAATAATCATAATATTTTGATTTGCAATCTTTACTTTTGAATCAAATTCTTTTGCTTGCTCCATCGTAAGATTAAGATCCGTTATGAGAATAATACTTTTTGCAAAACTATCTTTTTGTATGTCACCAAATATTTCATTAAATCTTTCGTTTATCTCGTTGCCATAGTTTGAATTATAGAATTTTATAGACTCAAAATACCTTTTTGTAACCATTTGACATCCATATCCATCTAAATCCGTATGTGAAATGTGATATACCTTATACATTTATTTCCTTATAAATTTTCAATTTCTATTGTTCCTAAGACTTCAAACTTTGCATTTGAATCTATTTCTGCATGACTTAGCACCACAACATCCAGGTTAAATTTTTCAAAGATGTCATTTAAGGATTTTCTCAAAAGTGGATCAACCACTATTATAACAGGTGCAACACCTTTTTGAAGCACTTTGCTAGCTTCATCGCTAACAACTTGGACCAATTTATTAATTTGCCCAATATTCAATATCAAATCCCTCACTCCGTCCCTATCATGTAGGGCATCAAGCATCTTTTGTTCAGTTTGGGCGTTAAATGTCAATAACTTAATGACACCGTCCTCGTCTTTATATATTTTTGTTATAATACGAGAGAGTTTTGAACGAACTTGCTCTACTATGATATCCACATTTCTTGTAATTTCAGCTATATCACTGATAGTTTCTAAGATTGTAAGCATGTCTTTTATTGGAATTTTCTCATGAAGTAGTGCTTTTAATACTTTTTGAACCAGTCCAATGTTTGCAACTTTTAAACAATCTTCTACAACAACAGGAAAGTTTTCTTTTGTTTTATCTACAAGTGCTTGTGCATCTTGTCTTGTGAGCAATTCTTCAGAATATTTTTTAATCAATTCGCTTAAATGAGTAGATATTACAGTTGCCGGGTCAACAGTGGTATATCCTTTGATAATTGCATCTTCTTTTTCATCAGCATCAATCCAGAGTGCATCAAGGCCAAAGGCTGGTTCTTTTGTAGGTATTCCATCTATTTTATCTACTACTAATCCACTATCCATTGCCAAAAATTTATCTGGATATATTTCACCACTTCCAATCTCTGCGCCTTTTAGTAAAAGTTGGTATTGATTTGGCAGTAAAAATAAATTATCTCTTATTCTAACCTGAGGAATAAGAAAACCATAATCAGTAGCAATTTTTCTTCTCATGCTCTTAATTCTATCTAACAAATCTCCACCTTGCGCAGGATCAGCTAATTTTATAAGTTGATAACCAAGATCTAATTCTAATATTTCTAATTTAAGTATATCATCGAGAGTTTTTTCTTCTTCCTCTTTGAGTTGTTCTTCAGATTTCTTACGAGGTTCTCCTGATGTTTCTTCCGCTTGTTTCTTTAAATCTGGTTTTACTTTTTGATCAAAGAAATCACCCAGTGAAAATCCATCTTCAACAGTTTTTTTCATTAGATATCCAAGTGATAGAAATATAAAACCGACAAATCCAAGAGATATAGTGGGAAGGCCTGGAACCAGGGCAAACAAAATTAAAATAAATCCAACTATAAAAAGAGTTTTATAATCACCAAACAATTGGTCTATTACTCCAGTTGCAAAATTTTGGTCATCTTTGTTGGCTCTTGTTATGATTATACCAGTTGCAGTTGAGATTATAAGCGCCGGCAGTTGTGAAACTAAACCATCACCTATAGTTAGTATGGTATATGTCTTTGCACTAGTTGCAATGTCAAGATTATATTGAAATGTACCTATTAAAAAACCACCTATTATATTTATGATAGTGATGATTATGCCCGCAATTGCATCACCCTTGACAAATTTACTAGAACCATCCATAGCACCATAAAAATTCGCTTCTTGTATAATATCTTCTCTTCTGCCTCTTGCAGTTTTTTCATCTATCAGACCGGCATTTAGATCAGCATCTATTGCCATTTGTTTTCCAGGCATAGCATCAAGAGTAAAACGGGCAGCAACTTCTGCAACTCTGGTTGAGCCCTTGACAATAACCATAAAATTTATCAATACTAAAATAGAGAAAACTATGATTCCAATCACATAATTTCCACCAACAACAAAATCACCAAAAGAAGAAATGATTTCGCTAACCGCGCCAGGTCCTTTGTGCCCATTGCTTAAAATCATCCTGGTAGTTGCTACATTTAGAGATAATCTATATAAAGTAATGATCAAAATAAGAGTAGGAAATGTGGTAAGATCAGTCGGTTTTGGAATATATAATGAAATTAGTATGATAAGTACAGACATAGAAAGAGATATTGTCAGAAAAAAATCCAGTACAGGGCTAGGTAATGGAATTATTATAATGGCCAAAATAGCCATTACAAATATTACCATAGTTAAATCTTTTGATTTTAAAATTGGCCCTATTACCGGATTTAATTTTGTTAAAATCTTATTTCTATTTTGTCTCAACAATAACCTCTAACTTTCTATGATATCTTTTAGTGTAAGATCATCTAAAAATAAATCAATTTTAAATTGTAATTTTGTTAAAACTGGTAATATTTTGCAAAACTCCTCTTTTCCACTAGGGCATTTGGACTCAGGTGTAGAGCATTCAAAAACCTTTGTAGGTCTTTTTTCTGCGCATTCTATTATTTTTTTCAGTGTTAATTTTTCTGGTGCAATGGCAAGTAAAAATCCACCTTTTGTTCCTTTAAAAGATTTTAAAATCTCCTTCTTTGCTAATGATTGTAATATCTTAGCTAAAAAACTTTTTGAAATACCAAGCTCAGTTGATAAAGTTTCGACATCTTGCGGCAAATCCTTTTGAGAAATTATTATTAACGATAATAATGCATATTCACTAGCTTTTGTTAATAGCATAATATAACCTTTATTTAAATAAGACTAATATTGTACTAAATATAAGCTAGATTTTACTTTAAGAAATAATTACAAAACAATATAGATTCCCAATAATTCCATACCAAATTAGACAACAAGCCAAATTACCCTATAATTAG
>CAZYTB010000035.1:0-12440 GCA_964650375.1 uncultured Campylobacterales bacterium
GATCTCTCAACTGGCAAAAATATTCACGAAACAAGAGAATGGATAATCAGAAATTCTGCTGTTCCAATAGGCACAGTACCAATATATCAAGCACTGGAGAAAGTAAATGGAATTGCCGAAGATTTGACTTGGGAAGTTTATAGAGACACTTTAATAGAGCAAGCTGAACAAGGAGTTGATTACTTCACAATTCACGCTGGAGTTAGATTACATTATATTCCGATGACTGCCATTAGACTCACAGGAATAGTCTCAAGAGGCGGTTCAATCATGGCAAAATGGTGTTTGCATCATCACAAAGAGAGTTTTCTATATGAGCATTTTGAAGATATATGTGAAATTATGAAAGCTTACGATGTTGCATTTTCACTAGGTGATGGATTAAGACCAGGATCACTATATGATGCAAATGATGAAGCACAATTTGCAGAGCTACAGACTCTAGGCGAATTAACAAAAATAGCTTGGAAACACGATGTTCAAGTGATGATAGAAGGTCCAGGACATGTACCGATGCAGATGATTAAAGAAAACATGGATAAAGAATTGGAAGATTGTTATGAAGCACCTTTTTATACCTTGGGACCATTAACAACAGACATAGCGCCTGGATATGACCACATAACCTCAGCCATAGGAGCGGCACAAATCGGCTGGTATGGAACTGCTATGCTTTGTTATGTTACACCAAAAGAGCACCTAGGCTTGCCAGATAAAAACGATGTAAAAGAAGGAATAATCACCTACAAGATTGCAGCCCATGCGGCTGACCTTGCAAAAGGATTTACAGGTGCACAAATCAGAGATAATGCCATGAGTAAAGCAAGGTTTGAGTTTAGATGGTATGATCAATTCAACATAGGATTTGACCCGGATAAAGCGATGGAATACCACGATGAAGAATTACCGACAGAGGGCGCAAAAATAGCTCACTTTTGTTCAATGTGTGGACCAAAATTTTGTTCCATGAAAATCAGCCAAGACATCAGAGATTTTGCAGAAGAAAAAGGCATAAAAAGCATAAATGATGCTTTTGAAAAGGGAATGAGCGAACAAGCAAAAAAATTTAAAGAAACATCCAAAGATATGATTGGAGAAATTTACCAAAAAGTTTAAAATGTACTTGAGGTTATGAAAATAAAAATTCATAACCTCATGAAATTTATCATAAAAAAGCGCCAAGTATTGGGAATAAACCTTTCCCCAATACCTGACTCCCTAAATCCTCATTACCAGTCACCTTTTTTGTGATAATAAATATAATTTCATAAGTCTGCTTATTTTTCAACAATGAAAATGCAATAACTACCATTTTTCTTATCACAGCAATTCTAAATGGGGAAAATTTATAGGCTTTATTTACTAAGTTGTGCTTCTTCTTCCATTTTTATTAAAAATTCAAAAACCTCTATAATTTCGCTCATCAAATCTTTTGGTAATTCTTTCACAGTATCAACATTTAACAAGCGTGAAACTAATGTATCATTTTGAAAAAGAGAAATATTATATTTTGCTGCTTTTTTTATGATTTTTTGTGCTGTTTCATTATCGGTATTACTTAAACTGCTTTTCTCTTCTTGGGCGTATTTTTGGATTATATATTTTTTATTTATCATTTTTTCCTACATGTACGCAAAGCCAAAGTGTTCCTTTTTTAGTTTTTAAAACTTTGTGTGGTGTATTTTTTTCTATAAGTAGAAAATCACCTTTTTTCAAGATAATTTCATCTTCTGCTATCAGCAACATTGCTTCACCTTCCATCAAAATCACCCACTCATCGTGGTCTTGATTATAAAGTTTTCCTTCTTGTTTATTTGAGCTTATAATTTTTTCTATTAAAACATCTATATTTTCATAGAGTTTTTCAAATATTTCTCCTGTTTTGGGCAGAGTTATATTTTCAAAAAAATTCACAGAGTTATTGCTCCGCAAAATCTTCCTGTTACTCCGTCTCTTCTGTATGAAAAATAGTTTTTATCACAACTTGTGCAAATAGGAGAAATATCTATATTTTCTTCTTTTATTCCGATACTTTGCATATCATCTACACATTTTTGGACGATATTCAGATATATCTTCTTATCCTCTATATGTAAGTATTTTTCAAAACCTTTTGTGACATCAATTTTGACTTCATAGCAACAAGACTTTATGCTTGAACCGACATATACTTTTATATCTTCTGCATCACAAGAAAATTTATCTATCATTTTTTCTATGGTTTTATTGGCAATCTTCAGATAAACCCCACCTCTTCCTGCATGTGCCACACCAATCACCTCTTTTTTTGCATCATAAAATAAAATAGGAAGACAATCAGCCACCATAACACAAAGTGAGACATCTTTCAAGTTCGTTATCATAGCATCACTCTGCAAAGCTTTTTTTTGATTGATATCCGTAATTATTTCTATATTGTCTTTATGAATTTGATCCATAAATACTAAGTTTTTTGTACCAATTTTTTGAGATAGTATTTCTCTATTTATTGTCACATTTTGAAGATTATCCTCTACATGTAGAGCTAAATTCAGGCTCTCATATGCTCCATTGCTCACACCGCCAAATCTATCAGTGAAAAGATATTTCACCTAAAATCTAGCCATCATACTATCTACTTCATTCCAGCTAAGCGATTTTTTACCATGAATCATATGATAAATATATCTCGCGAACATATCAGTTTCTATATTTACCTTCGTACCAACCGCATATTCGTCAAATAGTGTTAGCTCAAATGTGTGAGGAATGATAGTAAGTCTAAATTCGCCATCATTTGCTTCGTTGACAGTGAGGCTCACACCATCAATCGCTATGCTTCCCTTTGGTGCAATATATTTTGAAAATTCTTTTGGGTGTGTGATGTAAAAATCAGTTGCATTTTGATTTTTAGCGATAGATTTTATGATGCCTTGACAATCCACATGTCCTTGAACTATGTGACCTTCAAGCCTATCGCTTAGTTTCATGGCTGGCTCTATATGAACTTTTCCTTTTAGATTATTGACCGACATGATTGAGCGAGTCTCATTTGAAAGCTCAAGTGCAAATGAATCATTTCCAAGCGAGACTACTGTTAAGCAAACTCCATTTACTGCAATGCTATCGCCGATATTTGGCTTATATTTTGCTCTTATATTTAAAATGTTGTTTTGATAACTAACAACTGTTGCAAATTCTCTTATAAGTCCTGTGAACATTTTTACTCTCTTATTATCTTCAAAATTTCTTTTTTTAATGGCAATAATTTTTCATTTATAATACCCCATATTTCATCTGCGTCTATACCAAAATAATCATGAACTATTATGTTTCTAAAATCTTTTATTTTTTGCCATGGTATTTGGTTTTGAATATTTCTAAAATCAGTATCAAGCCGAGAAATTGTTTCGCCTATTACAATAAATTGCATCATTGTTGCATCAAAACTTTTTGAGTCATGATAAAAATCTTCTGGATTATTAAACTCACTTGAGTATTGTTGAATTTTATCTATGGATTCAATAAGGGCTTCTAAATGTAAAAGCATATTAGACATACAATACATCTTTTAAAATATATTTTTTTGCATAAGGTTTTAGGTATTTTTCTCTTGCCAAATCAATATTTCTACCCAACTCTCTTGACAAATACTCTTTGAGAGAGAGTTTTAAATCATGTATATTTTTTGTACCGTTTTCTATATCAATAAGCAAATCAACATCACTATTGTCTTTTTGCTCATCTCTAGCAAAAGAACCAAACAATCCTATTTTTGTAATGTGATATGTTTCTAATAAAAACTGACGGTTTTTTTTTAAAAAATCCAATATTTCATTTTTTGTATTCATATTGATATTATATCAAAATATTACACCACTCTAATCATATCTTCATTATCAAAATTATCTATCAGTATTCTTTTGACTCTTTCTTGCCAGAGTTTGCCAAATTCTTTTACTTGTTCATCATTTGCATTTTGAGTTAAAACAAGTTGCATAAGTCCTTGCATTTTTGGGTCTGGCGTCACTACACCTGGGTTATAATAAACATCTACACTTTGTCCATTGTCAGTTCTAGTAAATCTCGCACTTGAGTCTATTTTAGCATTAAAACTCATCAAAGAGTGTCTTGCAAATCTTCCGTTTAAGCCCTTGAAACCACTTTTTTCTGTAGCTCCTGTTATGTTTGAAATTACATTTGCTATAACTCCAGCAACGCCGTCTTCCATATCTTCTTTAAATTCTACTTTTATCTCTCCTCTAACTGGAGTTGAGTCAGGATATAAGGCATCTAAAGCCTTGCTAGTCATAAGATATGCTCCTGCAACTGTTGGACAACTGTGACCTGCTGATTTTACTATTTGTGTATATCTGAACTTGATAATCCCGTCATCTACTGTTCCTAATGTCAAAGCCAATGGATCAATCGTTGTAATACCTTGAACCTGCTCAAAAAATTTTGGAAATGCTGAAAAACCCATTATAGTGCTCCTAATGCTTTTTTTACTTCATCACTCGCCATTGTGATATTCCACGCTGGCTCCCATACTATCTCTACTTCACAACTATTTATGCCATCTATCTTTTCAACTGCTTCTTTTGTCCATTGTTTCATCATCTCATGCAAAGGACATCCTCTGGTTGATAAAGTCATAGTAACATGTGCTCTATCATCTTTAACATCAACTCCATAAATCAAACCCAAAGCATATATATCAAATCCAACTTCTGGATCTATTACCGTTTTTATTGCGTCATAAACTTGTTCTTCACTTACTGCCATTATTTTCTCCAATATTGAGGTTAATTCTATAATTCAAAGTAAAATATATATTATATATCACTAAAAGCGTGCCTGCCCCCATGATAACCGTTCCAATTTGAAATAAAAGTGGAATTTCAATAAAAATTGCACAAATGCTCATCAGTAATCCAACCAAAGTTATCCAAAATTGTGCATCAGCAACTCTCTCTTTTACCATATCATTTAACATAGGAACTTTTATCTTTCCAACAAGTGGCGAGTATCTTTGATACCACACTAAAAAAGGAAGTATTTTATAGATATGCCCTACTATGAAAAAGGTAAAAAATCCAAAGAAAAGTGTAAATCCAAATAGGACGAAAAATTTATCATTTTGTGTAATCAAACCAGCCAATAAAATAAAAAATGAGATTATCAAAGTAGCAAATGATGCCATCATATTTTTTGCCCAAAAGTCATTTTGTTTTCTAATTCTAGTTGAAAATATGAGCCACATTTGATAAAGAGCCAAAAAAATAGCTACTGTTATAAAAAATAATCCACCAAATTTTAGAAGATTTATACTCACAATCGTACCAATTAAAAACAGAACTAAGCCTGTGATTATGATATAAAACGCCATTTCAATTGCATTTTGCTTAAAACCGTGCGAGAGCGAAAACATAGGAAGAAGTATCATACCAACTCCCATTATCGTCATAATCACATATCCAAAAATTGTTGTAGCTATATGCATTTGTACTAGATTTATAATATCTGGATAAAAACCATAGATAAGATTTAAAGCTATGATAAAACCTATGCTTACACCTATAAGCAAGAAGATATTTGAGACAAAGATAAACTTTGCAACTATATCCCATCTTTGTATATTTTTATAAGTGAGGAAAATATTTGCCACAAAAATCAGCATGGAGAGATACATCATAAAAGCACCATAAGGCATAATTTGTGTAAATTTTTCATCCCATAAGCCATAAGTAAAAATCAATATGCCAGCGGTGAACATGTAGAATTGCACATAAGCAAAATCTTTTGAAAATATAGGTATCTCTAAAACCACTGGGATAAGTTGATACATGGCACCAAAAATCACCATCATTACAAAACCAAGCAAATACAAGTGCATCAAAGATGCAATCGAAGATGATAGAAAATATCCACCAATCTCATTTGCATAAAAAGGGAGTAAAAAGGCAGTAAATGCATAAAAAATTGCACCAGCTATAAAATAATGAGCCACCAGAACAAAAGGTGGCGCCATATCTGTAGCTAAATTTTTTGCCATTTTTTAACCGTCACAACTTTTGTCACTTAGATCTGCTTTTTCGCTCAAACCCTCTTTGTATGAAAAAACCAATTTTGCTCTTCCATCTTCCATCACACTCTCTTCTATCCCATAATTGGCACTTATTTTAGGAAGAAGTCCTGCTGGACTTTTATGATTTATCATGATAACTTTTGTATTTGCATCTTTTATGAGTGCGACTGAGAGCATAGCATTTACCATAGGCTCTGGTGGCCCGCATTTTGAAGTATCAAATTCTATATATGTAGTGTCCCCTACTTTATACTCATAAAATGGAACTGTTGCTCCCTCTATATTTAGTTCTTTTGCATCTTCTGGTTTTTTGATATCTAAATCAGACATTTTATCTCCTATTGTTAATTTATGAAATTATACATTAGTTTTTTTCAAAAAACATTGATGCATATCAAGATGAAAAAATTATTTTTCTATTCCATTTAAACGAAGCAAACTCTCAACTTTTGCTTCTTCTTTTCTTAACTCTTTATATAACTCTCTCATACTCTTGCTTCCACCACTTCCTAAGATGATTTTTAGATAATCTTTGCCTAGTTTTGTATCAAATATGCCTTGATCTACTATCGCAAAAAATGCATCTGCACTAAGCACTTCTGCCCATTTATAGCTGTAATACCCGGCTGCATATCCGCCTGCAAATATATGTGAAAAACTGTTTTGAAATTTATTATAAGCTGGTGGCAAGATAAGCGACAAGTCCGCCCTTATGGAGTCTAGCAACTTTTGAACTTGTTTCCCTACATGTAGAGTTTGATGCAACTTAAAATCAAACAGTGAAAATTCCACTTGTCTAAGCATTCCAAGGGCTGATTCAAAATTTTTCACTTTTTTTATCTTTTCTATCATTTCATCGCTAAGCACCTCATCAGTTTTATAATGCTTTGCAAATATTTTTAAGACTTTTGGCTCATACGCAAAATTTTCTAAAAATTGTGATGGAAACTCTACAGCGTCCCATTCCACTCCACTTATTCCACTTACTCCATTTTCACTCACATTTGAGAGCATGTGATGAAGTGCGTGACCCATCTCATGAAAAAGTGTCACTACATCGTCATGTCTCAAAAGCGAAGGCGACTTACTTGAACTTGGAAAATTGCAAACTATAAAAGCAGAAGCCAAATGCTCCCCTCCTTTTTCATCCACATAGTGACTTTGCCAATTATGCATCCAGGCTCCGCCACTTTTGCCTTTTCGGCTTTCCAAATCAAGGTATAGTCTAGCTTTGAGTATTCCATCTACCAGGATGTCATAAGAACTGGCTTTTTCATCCCATAGTTTTTCATCATTTTTAACAAATTCTATACCAAATAGAGAATTTAAAAATTTAAAAAGCCCCAAAACTGTGGAATTTTGTTCAAAATATGGACGATATAACTCTTGATCAAAATCATATTTGGACTTTTTTAGTTTTTGGGCATAAAAAGATAAATCATAACTTTGTAAATCATCAATTTTCGCAAATTCTCTTAACTCTTCTAACTCTTTTATAGCCATTGGTTTGGCAGATGTTGCTAATTTTTCTAAAAATTCGATGACGCTTTTTTCCTCTTTTGCCATCTTTGGAGCAATCGAATATTGAGCATAATTCTCATATCCCAAAATCTTAGCCATTTCCTGACGAAGTTCCATAAGTTCATCTACAATTTTTTCATTCTGCGGAGCTTTAGTAGTATAAGCTTTATACAAACTTTCTCTAATTTTTCTATCTTCGCCATAAGTCATGTAAGTTATATATGGTGGCATTTGAAGGGTAAATTTATATTTTTTAACCCCATCAATCTCCACTTCATAACTTTTTTTATCTTCCTCGCTAAGTCCAGCAACTCCTTTTTCGTTCAAAATCAATTCGTACTCATTAGTAGCATTGATTAAATTTTGAGAAAAATCATTTGTCAATTCACTCTTTCTTAAATTTATCTCTTCTAGTCTTTTCTTCTTATCGTTATTTAAATTTGCTCCACTTAATTCAAAATTTAAAATATTTAATTCTAACACCCTTTTTTGTTCAGTATTTAAACTATTTTTTTCATTTTTAGAAATTTCTTTAAAAGCTTTATAAATATCAAGATTTTGAGACAATTTTGTAGAATATTCTGTGATAATAGGTAAAGATTCAATATAGATTTGTTGTGTAATTTCACTATTATTTACGGAGTTTAGATGCGAAAGTGGAGTAAAAAACTCATCCATATCCTCTCCCATAAGTTCTAATGGTCTTACAAAATTATCATATGTTTTATTTTTGATACTAAGTTGGTCTTCAATTTTCTTATTGTTGTTTTCAATTTTTAATTTTAGATTTTTTATAAAATTATCCAAATTTACTTCAAATTTTAAAAATTTATTCATTTTTTCTCCATATTTTTTTGGAATTATAGCAATATAATAGTAAAATGCAAATCTCAAAATGTTTTATGAAAGGAAAATTTTGAACAAACATTTAAAAGCAGATAAATTATTGACATATGTAAAATTTTTGATTGCATGTTTACTATTTGCAGTTGTAAAAGATTTTAGCAAAATTGATTCTTTTCAGACATTGGCTGTTGCATTACTTGAATTTATCATTATACTGGAATTAGTTAGAATGTTACTTGAGTTTTTATTTAGTGATGACAATAGAATAAAACTTCGTTTTATGGTAGATTCTACTATAATATTCTTTATAAGAGATATTATGCTCATCGCAAATGTTAAATTTGATCTTACAAAGATAGCATCTATGCTTGGCATCATAGCTGTACTATTTATTTTCAGAGGATTAACGATAAAATTTAGTCCTTCTAACACTGAAGAAAATAAAGGCAATTTATGAAATACGATATTATTGTAGTTGGTGGAGGTCACGCTGGTATAGAAGCTGCCCTCGCCTCAGCTAGACTTGGTCAAAAAACCCTACTTATCACTATGTTGGTTGAACAAATTGGAGCAGCTAGTTGTAATCCTGCTGTTGGCGGTCTTGCTAAAGGACATCTTGTAAAAGAATTGGACGCATTAGGTGGGCAGATGGGATTAACTACAGATGCAACTGGCTTACAATTTAGAATTTTAAATCAATCAAAAGGTCCGGCTGTACAAGGCAGTCGAGCTCAAATCGATATGGATAGATATAGAATTTATATGAGGAATATCGTATTAAACAGTGAGAATCTAAGTGTTGTTCAAGATACAGCACAAGATTTGATAAGTGATGAAGAAAAAGTGACAGGCGTAAAAACTCGCCTTGGAAATATTTACCACGCTAAAAAAATAATCTTAACAACTGGAACATTTATGAAAGGCCTAATTCATATAGGTGAATTTAAGCAAGAAGCTGGAAGATTTGGAGAGTTTCCCTCAGTAAATCTATCAGATTCACTAAGAAATTTAGGCTTAAATCTTGGAAGATTAAAAACCGGAACATGTGCTAGAATTGATGCAAAAAGCATAGATTTCTCGAAGATGGAAAAACAAAGCGGAGATGAAAATCCTCATCCTTTTAGTTTTAGAACGCAAAATGAAAGCTTCAAACCTCATCAGCTTCCTTGCTACATCACATACACAAATGAATCTACTCACGATATAATAGAAAATAATTTCCACAGAGCTCCTCTTTTTACAGGTCAAATAGAAGGCACGGGTCCAAGATATTGCCCTAGTATCGAAGATAAAGTAAACAGATTTAGAGATAAAGACAGACATCATCTTTTCATAGAACCTCAAACAAGAGAGGCAACAGAATACTACATAAATGGTCTTACAACTTCGCTTCCACCTGATACTCAACTAACTATGATTCGCTCAATCATTGGGTTAGAAAATGCAAAAATTGTTAGGTATGGTTATGCAATTGAGTATGATTATATAGATCCAACTGAGCTAAAACATACACTTGAAACCAAAAAAATATCTGGGTTATATTTAGCTGGTCAGATAAATGGCACAACTGGTTACGAAGAAGCGGCAGCTCAAGGTTTGATGGCAGGAATAAATGCGAGTTTAAGTATAGAAGAAAAAGAACCTTTAGTGCTTAGAAGAGATGAAGCGTATATTGGTGTTTTAATTGATGATTTAGTGACAAAAGGAACGAAAGAGCCTTATCGTATGTTCACTAGCCGTGCTGAGTATAGGTTGCTTTTGAGAGAAGATAATGCGGACATTAGACTAAGTCACTATGGATATAAATTAGGACTTATAGATGAGCAAACTTATGACAATGTTGTTAAAAAACAGTTAGAAACAAAAGAAGGATTAGCTTATTTGGAAGAGACAGTGCTGACACCATCAAAAGAAAATATAGCTTATTTGGAAGAATTGGGTGAAGAAAAAATTACAGATAAGGTAAGTTTGCAAAAGATAGTGGCAAGAAAATCATTTGATTTGGAAAAACTAGAAAAACTATCTCCTATATTTGAAAAATTTTCGCTTGATGCAAAAAAACAGATATTGGTAGAAGCAAAATATAAAAATTACATCGAAAAACAAAAAATACAAATAGACAAAATGAAAAATCTAATGAATATAAAAATTCCACCTATGATGGATTTTAGCTCTATTTCAGGCCTTAGCAATGAAGTTGTAGAAAAACTGCAAAGGTTTAGCCCTCCAACCCTATTTGCAGCAAGTGAGATAAGTGGCATCACTCCATCCGCCATCGACATATTACATGTTTATGTGACAATGAGCCACAGAAGAAACAAACTTCTTTAAAAATAACTCTAAATTATGACAATTATAATAACCTCTTGACTTTTGAACATATGTGCGATATAATTACGCACATATGTTCAAAAAGGCTATGAAATGAATCCCTGCGGCAGAAAAAGAAAATGTAGAAATATAGATATCAACCATTGTGAAATCTGTTTTAAACCTTGTGGGATTAGAGGAGATTTATTAGAATCAATAATTGTTTATGAAGATGAGATGGAAGCTGTAAGGCTTTCTGATTATGAATCTTTATATCAACAAGAGTGTGCCGATAAGATGGAAATTTCTCGTACTACTTTTTCAAGACTTGTAGAATCTGCTAGAAAAAAGATAGCTGATGCCCTATTGAACAATAAAATAATAGAAGTAAAAAAAAGAAAACAATAAGGAGTTAATTATGAGAGGAAATGGACAAGGTAAAGGATTGGGTAGAAGTCAAGGCAAAGGATTGGGTCGCAACCAACAAGATCAAGGTCAAGCCAATGGGCAAGGTCAGGGTCAAGGAGTTGGTGGCAGAAATAGAAACAATCAGGCTTGTCAAGGAAATGGCGCAGGTTTTGGACAAGGGAAAGGAAGAGGTAAAGCACAAAATAGAAATTTTGGGGCTGGCAACTAGTGTGAAAATAACTATAGCAAGTGGAAAAGGCGGCACTGGAAAAACCACCATTTCCACTAATTTAACATCTTATTTGGCAGGCATAGGTCAAAGAGTCGTTTTGGCAGACTTAGATGTTGAAGAACCAAATTCTGCTCTGTTTATAAAATCATCTTTGAGAAATGAACAAGTTTGCAACAAAATGGTTCCAAAATGGGAAAGTGAAAATTGTACACTTTGTGGAGAATGTGCAAAAGTATGCAACTTTAACGCGATAGTTGCACTTCCAAGTGAGATTTTAATATTTCCTGAACTTTGTCATAGCTGTTATGCTTGCAGTGAACTTTGCCCTACAGATTCGCTTCCTATGAATCCAGTTAGAATTGGAGAAATAAAAGAATTTGAGGCTAAAAATTTTAGTTTTGTTGAGGGCAGATTAGATCTTGGACAAGAGATGGCTGTGCCTTTGATTTCCGGAACCATTAATTTTGTTGATGAGAATTTTAAAGATTGCATAAAAGTATTTGATGCACCTCCTGGGACAAGTTGTCCAGTTATAGAAGCAAGCCGCGGAAGTGATTTTGTGATACTTATAACCGAAGCTACTCCTTTTGGGCTAAATGATTTAAAACTTGCAGTCGAAACCATGAGAGTCTTAAAACAAAAATTTGGTGTAATCATAAATAGATACGGTATAGGAAATGATGGAGTAGAAGTGTATTGTAAAAGTGAAGGCATATCAATAATCACAAAAGTAAAAAATGATAAAGAAGTAGCAAAACTATACTCGCAAGGGGAATTAATATACCCAAAAATAGAACATTTTAAAAATTCATTAGAAGAAATTGTATCTTTTATAGGGAGCTTAAAATGAGAATGCTCATGCAAAAATCTAAAATATCTTGCCAAAGGCAAAGCTTTCTCACAGAGAGTGACAAGCACAAGAGTGCGAGGAATTTTGCTTGGGCTTTGCCCAAACAAAAGGAGACAGTAAAATGAAACACTCTTGCCAAAGGCAAAGCTTTAGTGCGAGGAATTTTGCTTGGGCTTTGCCCAAACAAAAGGAGACAGTAAAATGAA
>CAZYTB010000035.1:12540-19116 GCA_964650375.1 uncultured Campylobacterales bacterium
AGAGATTGTTGTGATTTCTGGAAAAGGCGGAACTGGGAAGACTTCTTTGAGTGCCTCTTTTGCTTACTTGGAAGGCAAAAATGCTCTTGTTTGTGATTGTGATGTGGATGCTGCAAATATGCATTTACTCTTAGATGCTAACTTTAAAGAAAGAGAAGATTTTTTAAGTGGTGAAGTTGCTTTTATAGATGAAGGGAAATGCACAAATTGTGGTACATGTAAAGAAGTTTGCAGATTTGATGCTATACATGTGATAGACGGACAACACAGAGTTGATCCAATATCTTGTGAGGGATGTTGGTATTGCAGTAGAGTTTGCCCTACTGAGGCTATTAGCATGAATATACAAAAAGCCGGGGATTTGTTTGTTTCAGATATCAAACAAGGTTCAAAGATGGTTCACGCCAAACTTGGATTTGCAGCTGAAAACTCCGGTAAACTCGTAGCAAAAGTGAAGCATAAAGCAAAAGAATTAGCAGAAAATTCTGATATATCCTACATCATAACGGATGGAAGCCCAGGAATTGGCTGTCCTGTAATATCTTCACTGAGTGGGGCTAATTTAGTTGTTCTAGTTACTGAAGCTACTGTTTCAGGATTGCATGATTTGCAAAGAGTTCAAAAGTTGATTAAAACATTTAACCTAAAAGCAGTTTGTATCATAAATAAATATGATTTAAATGAAAATATGACAAAAGATATAGAAGATTTTTTAAATGAAGAAGATATAAAATTAGTGGCAAAATTGCCTTATGATGAGTCGTTTACAAAAGCTCTCACACAGGCAGAGTCGATAGTAGAGTATGATAAAAATTCAAAACTTTCAAGCTTGGTTATAAAAGCTTGGGGAAAAATAAAAGGAGAAATAGGATGAAAATAGTATTTACAGCAAAAGGTGGAGATTGGAGTAGCCAAATGGATCCAAGATTTGGAAGAATGGATATGTTGGTTACCTATGATGAAGATAGCGATAAACTAGAAGCGATTACCAACAATGAAACAGAAGCTATGGAGCATGGAGCCGGACTTCAAACTTCGAAAAAAGTATTGGATTTAAACCCGGATGTGATTATCACGGGAAATGGAGCTGGTCAAAAAGCTCTTGAAATACTAAAAAGATCAAATGTTAAAATGTACACTGGAGCAGGAGATATGACTCTTAAAGAGGCTTATGACGCTTACAAAAATGACAAATTACAGCTACAATTTTAAGGTGATCTTATGATTTTAAAGAAGCGAAGTTTATCTTGTTTCCCAGTGCAATTTTTTGCTGTGCTTATGGGAATTTCTGGGCTTACGATAGTATATGCTAAAGCTTATCATACGCTAAATTTTTCATCATTTTGGTATCTTTTCTTACTGGCTATTAATACCATTTTATTTTTTGTAATTTTTACAATATATCTGCTTAAATGGGTGAAATATCCGCAAAAAATAAAAGAGGAAATGAATCATCCTATAAAAAGCTCTTTTATACCAGCCATTTCTATCAGTTTTTTACTGCTTTCAATCGCATATTATGATTATGCGCCGACTGTTTCAGTTGCTTTTTGGTTCATAGGAGCCCCACTGCATTTGCATTTTACTTTAAGAACTATAAAGTTTTGGATGATACACGAAAAATTAAATATCAATCATATAAACCCGGCTTGGTTCATACCAGTTGTCGGAAATATACTGGTTCCAGTTATTGGGGTTGATGTGCTGCCAGTGGAGATTTCCATATTTTATTTTGCAGTGGGATTTTTCTTTTGGATTATGCTTTTTATTATAGTAATGTACCGTATGATTTTTCACCACCCAATGGCTGGCAAATTAGTGCCTACACTATTTATTCTCATAGCCCCTCCTGCGGTTGGATTTGTTAGTTATTTTAGGATTACTTTTGGCAGTATTGATATGATGAGTTTGTTTTTATATTCTGTAGCATTAGTCATTACACTTTTAATGTTTGCTAAATTAAAAGTTTTTGTTGGAGGCAAATTTTTTATATCTTGGTGGGCATACACATTTCCATTGGCTGCTATGACTATTGCATCAATTTTAATGTATATGACTTATCATAACATATTTAATTATCTAGTTTCATTATTTTTTATAGCACTTACCACATGTGTAGTAGCATTAGTATTTTATAAAACAATTATCGCAGTCAAAAGAGAACAACTATGTATAGAAGAGGAAGAATAAGATGAACAAAAGAAGTTTAATAGCAGGGATAGTTTTAGGTGTCGTTATAGCACTTTTTATCATACCATTTGGTTTCAAGTTGGCATTTAAAAATATGTTATTTAAAGAAATACCAAGTCCTTATAGTTTTGAAAAAACAGTATCCATAATAACAGATAGGTTAAATCACCAAAAAGGATGGCATGTTACAAATGTTATAAACCAAGAGAAGGTTTTATTGGAAAATGGCGGAAGCGAAGTTGGAAAAGTAAAAATTATAAAATTTTGTAATGCGAAACTCTCTTCACAAATGTTAAAAAATGATGCAAGAAAGTATATGTCTGTCAAAATGCCGCTTAGCATATCTGTATATGAAAAAAGTACTGGAAAAGTATATATAGGCATGATGAATGGCTACTTGATGGCAAGAATGTTTTCTGGTACAGAAGAAGGTGTCGTGATGGAATCTGTTGTAAAAGACATAGAGTCTGTTATGAGTTTCTTGCACTTTAGATATACGATATTTTAGTATGAAGCAACCAAATACTCAACCAACCATAAAAAAAGCATTTGTAAATGCTACTAGAAACTTTATATCTTTATCTCCGATAATCATAGCTGTTATTGGTTTGGTTGCTATTTTTCAAGCATATATAACACCAAAAATGCTTTCAAGTTTTTTTGGACATGGAGAGATGCTAGATATCTTAAATGGTACGGTTATCGGAGCTATTTCTTCTGGAAATGGGGCAATTGCTTATGTTGTCGCTGTTGGGCTTAAGCATCAAGGCGTATCCACTTATGCTTTGATAGCATTTATATTAGCTTGGACGACTTTGAGTTTCACTCACTTACCAGCTGAGGCTTCAGTTTTTGGTGTAAAATTTACGGCATATAGAAATCTGCTGACATTTTTTAGCACAATTGTCATATCTTATCTTTCAATTATCACACTCGGATTGTTATCATGAAAAAGATTGAATTTAAAGGTTTAAAATTTTTGTTGGTAGTTGTAGCTTTATTTATTCTTTTGATAATATTTGATTTTGAGAATATAGCAAAAATTATAGATAAATTCGGCACAATGCTATATAAAGTTATACCAATTTTCATATTGGTTATCACTTTGACTGCTCTTATAAATTATTTTTTAAAACCAAAGCAGGTGATGAAGTATTTTGGGGAAAATAGCGGTAAAAAAGGTATTTTTTATGCTCTATTGGGTGGGGTTTTGAGCCATGGTCCCATGTATGCTTGGTATCCCATGTTGGATGATATGAGAAAGCAAGGGCTCAAATTTGGATTGATAGCAAATTTTATGTATGCAAGAGCTATAAAGCTTCCACTTTTACCATTTATGGTTGGATTATTTGGAATTACATTTACTATTATAGTAAATATTTATATTTTAATATTTGCTGTATTTCAAGGCATAATCATATCTATGATTATGAAAAATAAATAGAAGAGAGATTTACATGCAAATAAATTTGAGACAAATCGGCACGATTAACTCACCTTTTTGTCATTTAGAAAATATGCCTGTTCAACCAAAAGGCGCCAGAGATGTTATCGCAACTATAGAAATAAAAAAAGAGTTTCAAGATGGCTTAAAAGATTTGGATGGGTTTAATTTTATATATCTTATCTATTATTTTCATAAAGTAAAGAATCATAAACTTCAAGTTGTACCGTTTATGGACAAAACAAAAAGTGAAAGAGGAGTTTTCTCAACCAGGACACCTATGCATCCAAACTCTTTAGGCTTATCTGTGGTTGAACTCATTAAAGTCGAAGAAAATATAATAACCATAAAAGGGGTTGATATTTTAGATGGGACTCCATTAATTGACATAAAACCATATATAGTAAATTTTGATAAAGTAGACAAGATGCCAACATCAGGATGGATGAAGGCTAGCTTACAAGAAGTTAACAATAAAAAATCTGACGATAGATTTAAGTAGGGGTCAGGGTTAAACTTTTAACTTTTTGTAAAAAAGTTAAAAGTTTAACCCTGACCCCTCAAAACTCAAAAAAAGGAAGAAAAAATGAGATTAGTTTTCCCAACAGATGAAAACGAAGGTTATTTATCAAAAAGAGGTGCTCACTTTGGTAGAGCAAATTATTATACAATTATAACACTAGATGGCGATAAAATTGTAGATGTGCAAGGAGTACAAAATCCTGGACACAGCGAAGGTGGTTGCAGTAATGCTGTGACAAATATAATGAGTTTAAAACCAAATGCACTTATAGTAGGCGGCATTGGTGGTCCTCCAGCTCGTGGTTTTGCCGAGGCTGGTCTTGATTTGTATTTTGATAGCATATCTCCGACAGTGGAAGAAAGCGTAAAGCAATTTTTGACAGGAAATTTAAGAAAAAGTGCCGGTGAAGGCACTTGTTCAGCTCATTAATGTATATAAAAGGGGTTAAAACATGAAGTGCAAACAAGTCTTGCATGTAGTCGTATGGTGCATTATATTTTTAACCCCTTTAATCTTCTTAGGATGCTCAAAAGAGCGACATGTAAACTTAGACGGCAAAAAACTTTTAAGCGAGAAATGTAGCAGTTGTCATAATCTTGATATGCCGCCTAAGACTTTTAAAGATGAAAAAGCTCCACCAATGATGGCAGTTAGTTTTCATGTGCTTGATTTTATAAAAGCCAGTACACCAGCCGACAAACTACCCAATGCTATAGAATTTGTTGTAGATTTTACGCAAAATCCTAGTGTCTCAAAATCCTTTTGCGATAAAGAAAGTTTAAAAACTTATGGGCTTATGCCCTCTTTAAAGGGCAAAGTTAGTGAAGATGAACTAAGATCCATAGCAGAGTATTTTTTCACTCATTATACAAAAGAAAATCTTTTAGCGCAGATGAAGAGACAAAAAGAAATAAGAAAGATGCCAAAAGGACAACTACTTGCAGGCAAATATGGGTGTTTGAGCTGTCATGGTGAAAAGATTAAAAAGGTAGGTCCATCATTTAACAATATAGCAAAAGCTAGAAGCAAAAATCAGATAAAATCGTCCATAAAAATAGGCAGTAAAGGCAAGTGGAAAGAAAGTAAAAATATACCAATGCCTTCTTTTAAAAAAATATCTGATAAAGATTTAAACACTATAGCAAATTGGATTAAAGGACGATAATATATAAACATCTTTTTGGACCAGCACCCATCAAGACGACTAGGAATGTCTCTTGGAGTTGATTTGGCTCCTAAAAAAATCTGCTCTCTTGATTGTGTATATTGTGAAGTTAGTAAAGCACCCAAATTTTGCATTGAGTTAAAATTGACTAATTCTGGAGTAATCTAGATAACAGTAAATATAAGTTTGAATATTTTTGCTTGTCCTCTTGCTTTTGTTGTAATAGAGTTGTGACAATTAGCATTAATCTCAGTAAAATAATGAGCTAGATAAAGTTATTCATCCATTTTTTAAGATTAAAAGCACTTGCAGCCAATAGCAAGTTCATCTCATCTCCCATGAAACCTTTGAGATAGTTTATTTTCATTCTATGGCCTGATTTAACATGACCTATTATAGGCTCAATTGCAGCACATCTACGAAATTTTTCTCTTTTTTGTTCTTTTTGATATTTTGTATCACATTTTTGTCAAGTGCAATCCAAAAATACACCACAACGCGGAACAAATATGTACCAGTTAGCAACTAAAAAAGTTGCACCTTTGATTAAAGAATTCCCGCTTTACGCTTTTGTTTAAATCTGTAGCTCTTTCCATTTTGTGAATGGCAAATTTGTTCTAATGATGATAAAACCTGTTTCAGCAAGGTAGATGATGGAATTTTAACGGTAAGATTTACCTATAGAGATAAGTACCTAACCACAAAGAACCCCAATTATCAGCGTTAAGGAAATAGTCCTATTGCTTCGTTAAAAACTCTTGAAGCACAATAAAGTGCAACTTCGAGTTTTTGCCTCGTATTAGTCACTTTTTTATGTAACTGATAGTTGTGATTCTTTGTGGCTAGGTACTTAATGTGATTAGAATATTTGGTGCAGGATATTGGAGAAAAGGGAGAAAGATTTATGAAAAAAACAATTAAATATACTGATAGCAAAATTGGAGACTTTAAGATTGTAGAAGATTTTTTGCCAACCCCAGAAAAATTGGCATTTAGAGACGAAAATACAAAAATTACCATATCTTTAACAAAGGGAACAGTTAAACTTTTTAACATTTTGTCCCCTTTCGTTTGTTTGATTTCCAAAATAATACACTCATTAAATCACCCACTTAAGTAACTTATCATCAAAATTCATATAACATTAGATATGAAAAACGAAAACAGGATAAAAAGATTAAGTGCTATATTGGAACTGTTAAACAAGGGAAATATTCTCTCAACTCCATATCTTGCAAAAAAATTTAATACCAC
>CAZYTB010000036.1:0-18898 GCA_964650375.1 uncultured Campylobacterales bacterium
ATACTTATCGAAGAGCTTTTGGCCAACGGTATTAATATTCCGCATTTTTGTTATCATCCTGCTCTTGGGAAAGCTGGAAATTGTAGGATGTGTATGGTCGAGATAGAGGGCAATAAAAGACCTCAGATTGCTTGTGACACTCCCGTGAGTGAAGGCATGATTATTAGAACAAAGGGTGAGAGTATTGAGCGCGTAAAGCGTTCTATTTTGGAGTTAGAGCTTATAAATCATCCGATAGACTGCCCTATTTGTGATCAGGCAGGCGAATGTTCACTTCAAAATTATTATATGGACATCGGGCTTTACGATAGCAGGCTTGATACACCAAAAATACAAAATAAGAAACATGTAGATCTTGGTGCAAATGTAGTGTTAGATCAAGATAGATGCGTTCTTTGTACAAGATGCGTAAGATTTACATCAAATATCACAAAAACTCATGAATTAGGAGTGCTTAATAGAAATGATCACTCCGTAATATCTACACTTCCAGGTACTAAATTAACTGATCCTTATGCCATGAATGTGGTAGATTTATGTCCTGTTGGAGCTTTGACAAGCAAAGACTTTAGATTTAAAAAAAGAGTTTGGTTTTTAGAGCCAGTTGAAGCGATATGTGATGGGTGCGCGCGGGGATGTTCACTATTTGTGGATCATCATCGAGACAAATATAAAGATGACATTATTTTTAGATACAGACCAAGATATAGTCAGCAGGTAAACGGGTATTTTATATGTGATTATGGAAGATTAAGTTATAAGAAGGAAAATGACAATAGACTGACAAAAGCTTATATGAGAGGAATGGAAAGTGAATTTGGCTATGCTGTTTTAAAGTTGGAGCGGTTATTGAAAAGATACAGTTCAAAAAGTTTGATGCTGATTTCGCCAAATCTCAGCTTAGAAGAGATGTATAGACTTAAAAAGGTAGCACAAAAATTAGATATAGAATTAAATGGATATGATGACAATATAGATGAAAATTTTGGAGATGATTTTTTAAAGAAAAATGACAAAACATCAAATAGAAAATCAATAGAACTCTTAAAAATTAAATATACAGAAGGCCACTTAAGAAAAGAGCTAAAAGGTAAAGATTTTGTATTGTTGATTGGAAGAGACGATGTAGATTTGCCTAGAGGATTAGGATATGAAGGCTCAATTGGCGTTTTGAATTCATGGGATTTTGAACATAAAGATAAATTAGATATTGTTATTCCTATCGTTTCACATACAGGGCGTGCGGGAACTTTTATAAATTGCGACGGATATGTGCAATACAGCAAAAGTGAAATAAATAAAGATATTCAATCTGCCAAAATTTTGGATTTATGCGCAACTATTATAAATGATGGAATCTCTACATGTGAAGATGTTTGGAAAAGTGGATTAGAGGATGAGAAGTTTTTGGAAGAGGTATATTTCGATAAATTACAATTAAACAGTATAAAGATTGAGGTATTATGAGCATTATCTTAGTATCAATAGTTGTCATAAATGTGCTTCTAGCGATAATTTTTTCATTAGGCTATGTTCCGGTAATGGTTTGGATTGAGCGAAGGGTAGCTGGATTTATACAAGATAGGCTAGGACCAAACAGATGTAATATTGGTGGTTTTCGTCTAGGAGGTCTTATACAATCTTTCGCAGATATGATGAAATTGGTATTTAAAGAAGATTTCAGCCCTAAGACTATCAAAGAGAAGTTTTTATTTAAATTGGCTCCAGCCATCGTGTTTGCATGTGCATTCTTATCTTTTATGGTGATGCCATTTGCAGATAATTTGACCATTGGGTCACAAACTTTTATAATGCAAGGTTTGCCGATTAATTTTGGAGCTCTATGGTTCTTGGCATTTGCAGGACTTAGTGTATATGGAATCATGATAGGAGGATGGGCGAGTAATAATAAATACAGTCTTTTGGGTTCAATCAGAGCAGGAGCACAAGTCATAAGTTATGAAGTTTCTATGACTTTGGCTTTGATATCTATGCTAATTACTTATGGCTCGATTCATCTTGTTGATATTGTAAACTTTCAAGGTGGATTAATTTTTGGATTTATTCCAGCTTGGGGAATAATCATGCAGCCTCTTGCTGCTATAATCTTTATAATAACATCATTTGCAGAAGCAAACCGAACTCCCTTTGATATTGCCGAGGGTGAGAGTGAAATAGTTGGCGGTTTTCACACAGAGTATAGCGCTATGAAATTTGGATTATTTTTTGTGGGAGAATATGTGGCTATGAGTGCAAGTAGTGCTCTTATGGTTACTCTTTTCTTTGGTGGCTATAATCTTCCTTGGGTAAATACAGATATATTAAAAGAAAATATAAACATAGTGATGATAGCTATCATTGTAGTTTTGCCAATTTTAAGCTACATGTTTAGAGGTTGGATTTTGAAAAACAATATTTGGCCAAAAGCAGATGATATAAGAAATAAGGAAAGTACCTGGCTTGTAAGAGCTTTGATTGTTATAAATATCTTGGTTATTTTTATGCTTGGGTTTTTTCTGATAAGCGGAGTAAGCCAAACAACCATAAATGTTGCAGTTGCAGTTATCCAAATAGCGACATTTGCTATCAAACTTTTGCTTATGAATTTTGTTTTTGTGTGGGTTAGATGGACTCTGCCTAGGTTTAGATATGATCAACTTCAAGAGTTGGGGTGGAAAGTATTGTTGCCACTCTCAATTGCAAATATTTTTGTTACAGCGACTGTTATAGTCGTATTTGGAGTATAAGATGGGTGTGAAAATAGTCCCAAGATATGGCAAAAGTTTAAAAGATAAGTTGTATCTTCCTGCGATATTCGGCGGAATGAAAACAACAATGTCCCACTTTGCAAAAAATTTAAAAGATACAAATAATATAAAAACACTAAGTTACCCGGAAATGCAACCAGATGACATTACAGATAGGTACAGAGGTGTTCATAGATTAACAAAAAGAGAAGATGATTCAATCAGATGTGTGGCATGTTTTATGTGTTCTACTGCTTGTCCTGCTGATTGTATATTTATCGAAGCGGCCCCTCGAAAAGACGGTATTGATGAAAAAATGCCATCTTCATTTAGTATAGATTTATTAGAGTGTGTGTTTTGTGGAGGATGTGTTGAGGCTTGTCCTTGTGATGCTATCAGGATGGATACAGGGATTTTTACTTTTATAGCTGAAAAAAGAGAGGATTTTGTTTTGGATAAAGAGGCATTGCTAGCACATAAATCTTTTGAGGACGAAAAAAATGACTGATGTGATATTTATTATTTTGAGTTTATTTGCATTGTTTGGGGCAATTGGTATGATATCCTTTTCAAATACAATGCACTCAGCTCTTAGTTTTATAGTTACTATTTTGGCTCTGGCCGGATTATACGCACTCTTAAGTGCCTCATTTTTGTTTATGGTGCAAATTATCGTATATGCCGGCGCAATCATCGCATTATTGCTTTTTATAATTATGTTTTTAAATATTAAACAAGAGCATGCTCCAAAAGAGCCAAATAAATTGATATTTATGCTGATTACTGCAATAGTGATAATTCCTATAGATTTTTTACTTTTAAAAGCATTTTCAACCATTCCAAATACACAGAAATTTGGTATTTTACCAAATGATTTTGGTGGAATTGCAAAAATAGGAGATGAGCTTTTTAAGGGTTGGTTATTGCCATTTGAAGTTATTTCATTACTTCTTCTAGTTGCTCTTATTGGCTCAATCGTATTGGCTAGAAAGGAAGAGAGAGAATGATAATAGCTTCATTTACATCATATATTTTATTGGCAATTATTCTTTTCAGCATTGGCATTATAGGAGTGGTAAGCAGAAAAAATATATTTATAATTTACATGTCTATCGAGCTTATGTTAAATGCTATAAACCTTATGTTAGTGACTTTAAGCAGGCATTTTGTTTCGATGGAGGGACAGATAATAGCTATGATGGTTATAGCAATAGCGGCTGCTGAAGCTGCAGTATTTTTATCGTTAGTTGTAGCTCTTTTCAGAATAAAACACTCTTTAAATATAGATGATTATAATTCCTTAAAACAAAAGGATACTTTATGAGTAGTGCCTTGCTGGCTTGGATTGTCCTTGTTCCGTTGATTAGTTCTTTATTTCTAGGGATATTGTACTTGTATTCAATAAGTATTAAAAAAATACCAAATTATATTTTTAATATATTTGCTCTTGGCTCACCATTTATCAGTTTTGTTTTAGGATTTTTGTTTTTTCTTGAATTAAACAATAACAGTGGAGAGTTTATATACAGACCTTATACTTGGTTAAATATCAATGAATACAATATAAGCATGGGGTTTTTGGGCGACAAACTTTCGATATTTATGGTTCTGTTTGTTACATTTATTGGTTTATTGATTCACATTTACGCAACAGGTTATATGAAAGATGATGAAGGATACGGTAAGTTTTTTTCTTACTTTAACCTTTTTATAGCCTCTATGCTGCTGTTGGTTTTAGCAAATAGCCCACTTATTATGTTTATCGGATGGGAAGGGGTTGGTCTTTGTTCTTATCTATTGATTAGTTTTTATTTCACTGAACCACTCAATGTTGTGGCTGGAAATAAAGCCTTTATCGTGAATAGAGTTGGTGACTTGGGATTTTTAATCGGACTGATTACCATGTTTTTCTATATGGGTAAGGCTGGATTTGATTATATTTCACTGCAATCTTATATTTCAGCAGTTCCTTTGCCTATACTTACTTTTATAGGAATAATGCTTTTTATCGGAGCCATGGGAAAATCTGCGCAAATTCCACTTTATGTTTGGTTGCCGGATGCTATGGCTGGACCAACGCCGGTTTCAGCTCTAATACATGCAGCAACTATGGTAACGGCTGGAGTTTATATGGTTGCAAGATTTCACTTCTTGTATGATTTAATTCCAAATGTTGGACTTTTTATAGCGTATATCGGTGCTTTCTCTGCTCTTTTTGCCGCAGTCATTGCTTTAAAACAAACTGATATTAAAAAAATACTTGCATATTCAACCATATCCCAATTAGGATATATGTTCATAGCTGTTGGTTTGGGTGCATATTCCACTGGACTTTTTCATGTCTTTACACATGCCTTTTTTAAAGCCCTGCTTTTTATGGGAGCAGGTGCGGTTATAATCGCACTTCATCATGAGCAAAATATATTTAAAATGGGCGGACTTAGAAAAAAATTACCATTAATTTATGGGGTTATGTTGATAGCAAATTTAGCAATTAGTGGAATTCCTCCTTTTTCTGGCTTTTTTAGCAAAGATGAAATTTTATTAAAAGCATATGAGCATCATCAGTATGTTCTTTATGGTATCGGATTATTTACAGCAGCTTTGACAGCTTATTATATGTTCAGGCTTTTCTTTGTCACATTTGAAGGAAAAAATTATACTGATACAAAGCTGCATAGTGTTTCTTGGAGCATGAAAGTCCCTCTTATAATACTCGCTTTTGGAGCAGCCTTTGCCGGATTTGTGGGATTGCCAGAAGTTTTTGGTGGCTCAAATTTGATTGATCAATGGCTAGATGTATGGAGTGGAGCAAATTTACATGTAGGATATACACAAGAGTTTGTATTGATGGGTGTTAGTGTAATTGCCGGGTTTATTGGTATATTTGTAGCATTTATAAAATTCTACAAATACGACTTTGCTCAAGAAAGGAAAGAGTCTGGAATTATTTATAATAAATTTTATATTGATGAGATAATTGATTTTTTAATTGTGAGAAGATTAAGAGATTTAAGTACATTTATATCTGTGGTTGTTGATGACGGTATTATAGATAGAACTATTATGGGCCTTTCTCATGGATTTATAAATTTAGGCAGAAGGGTTGGTAGAATGCAAAGTGCAAACACAAGAGCTTATGCTTTTTTTATGTTGATTGGACTCAGTTCTTTTAGCCTTTATTTAATTTTTATGTTAGGATGATTTTGATGGATATTGGACTTTTATCATTTATTATATTTTTGCCATTGTTTGTGTCTTTTACTCTTTTAGTGCTTCCTGTTGGGGTAAAGATAACTAGAAATGTAGCTTTTGCTACAACTATTCTTATATTTCTCTTATCACTCAGTATATTTTTCAGATTCAAATTAGCAGGTTATATGCAATTTCGTGAATTTCATCCATGGATTAAAAGCTATGGTATATATTATAGCCTTGGGGTAGATGGATTTTCTTTGATGATTTTGATGCTCATTACCACACTTATCCCACTTGCATATCTATTTTTATGGAAAACTAAAAAATCTAAAGGATATTGGGCCAGTATGCTTCTTATCCAAACAGGGGTAACCGGTGCTCTTTTATCGTTAGATATGATACTATTTTATTTTTTCTGGGAGTCAATGCTGCTCCCTGTCTTTATGATTATAGGAATATATGGCACTGGAAACAGAATTTTTTCAACTATTAAAATTACTATATACACAATCATGGGCTCTTTGTTTATGTTCGTTTCTATTTTATATTTAGGGGTCAAATTTTTTAGGGAGTTTGGAGTTTGGAGTTTTCAATTAAGTGATTTAGTCCAAATTACCACACTTACGAGTACTGAACAAGTTTTATTATTTTTTGGTTTTATGATTGCTTTTGCCATAAAAATTCCGCTTTTTCCTTTTCATACATGGCTTATGCAGACATATTCAAATTCTCCAACAGGCGGTGTGTTTTTACTATCTGCAATAATGGCAAAACTTGGAATTTATGGAATCGTTAGATTTGTTCTTCCGCTTTTTCCTAAACAGTTTGTAGAATTTTCTCCGTATTTTGTCGCACTTGGAATCTTTGGGCTGATATATTTTGGAATAGCAGCTATTATGCAGCAAAATATTAAAAGAATGTTTGCATATTCTTCTGCTTCACACTTGGGTTTTATTACAGCAGGAGTTTTTTCTCTAAATCAATATGGTATGATGGGCGCTGCTTTTTTAATTGTAGCTCATGCTATGGCAACAGGAGGTCTTTTTTTGCTTGTGGGAACAATGGAAAATAATTTAGGTATAAGATCAATCTCAGGATTAGGAGGAATCGCAAAGAAGGCTCCATTTTTTACAGTCGCATTTGCATTGATGTTATTGAGTATAGTAGGATTGCCAGGAACAAATGGGTTTGTGTCTGAGCTTCTTATTGTGATGGGGCTTTTTCAATTTAGTCATGTAGCCGGTGTGATAGCGGCAATAACAGTTTTAGTCGCAGCTAGTTTTATGTTTTGGTTATTTCAAAGAGCCATATTGGTAAAAACAGATAATGATGTAAGTGCTATGAAAGATTTAGATATCAAAGAAATTATCGGGATTTTTTCTTTAGCAGCAGTAATTATAGCGATGGGTGTATATCCACATTGGTTTTTATACAAGATAGAGCCAACAATTCAGCACTATTTGGTTGATATATTAAAAGTGGGATTAAATTAATGAAGTATGATGACATAGTATATTTGTTGCCACTTTTATCAACTGGAATTGGTGCTGTAGTTTTGATGGTACTTAGCCCAATTAAAAAGTTATCTATTAAACGATTAGCATTTATTTCTATCGTTTTTTTAGTATTTGCATTTTTTACCAATGCATTAAATTTTGGCAAACTATATTCAGTATATCCTTTTAAAGATATTTTATCATCTATGATTGTAGCCGATACATTTTCTGGGTATTTTACTTCTATAATTATTGCAGGTGGAATTTTAACAATTTTGATTGGAATACACTATTTTGAAAAATCCAATTTATTAAGAGGTGAACTTTTTTCATTATTACTTTTTTCAACTTTTGGTATGTTATTACTCGTTCAATCATCTGAATTATTTACCTCTTTTATCGGTTTAGAGATGGCATCTATTTCATTGTATACCCTAATAGGTTTTCAAAAACATACCCTTAAAAGAGTAGAGGGAAGTTTTAGATACTTAGTCTTAGGCTCATTGATGGGCGTTATAATGCTACTTGGTATTACACTTATTTATGCAGGAACGGGGAGTACAAACCTGGTAGCAATAGGTAAGTATATAACTGCTCATTCATATGAAAACTTAACTTTAATAATCACAGGTGGAACTCTTATACTGATTACATTTTTATTCAAAATTGCAGCTTTTCCTTTTCAAAATTGGTCAATGGATGTATATGATGGAGCGCCTTTGCCTATAACTGCGTTTATGGCATCTACTTTTAAAGTAGCAATTTTTGGCTTTATTCTTAGACTTGTTTTGGTTGATTTTCATCTATTGAAAGATATATGGAATGATATATTGTTTTATATTACAATTTTGACAATTTTATACGGAAGTTTTTTGGCTATATTTCAAAAAAGTTTAAAAAGGATGCTGGCGGCTTCTAGTATTGTTCATACCGGGTATCTTCTTATAGCATTTGTATCGATTAGTAATCTAGGAGAAGCGTCTGCCACCTCTATAATTTTTTATCTAATCGCGTATTTTCTCTCTTCCATGGGTGCCTTTGGAATGCTTTCATATATAGCTTCAGATGATCACTTAAGAGTTACATACGAAGATTTTAGAGGATTTTCACATATTAGACCATATATGGCTGCCATGTTAAGTATCTTTATGCTCTCCTTGGCAGGAATTCCATCCACCATAGGTTTCATAGGAAAATTCTATATTTTTGTAGGAGCGATAGAATCAGGAAATACCATATTGGCAATTTTGGGAATAGCAGCAACCTTTGTGTCAGTATATTATTATTTTAAATTGATTGCTTTGATGTATTTTTATCCAAGTTCAGAGATGACAAATGTCCCGCCTTTAAAAGGACTTTCGCCGTTAATCATAGGTATTATGGCATTGTTAGTTGTTTGGGGCGGTATCGGTAATAGTGTAATATCTTATTTCCCGGGAGTAGATTTTTTGATAGATACAGCAAAACTTGCTTATCAATCTTTGTTCATAGGATAAAAGTATTCTCAAGATATTATCAAAATATCTTGAGTTTAATTATTTAACTAAAGAATAAAACTCGTCTTTAAATTTACTAATATAACTATCAATTATAAAGGCAACTGAAGGCGCAAAAACACAAATGGTTTTTCCATTAAGTACATTGCTTAAACTAAGTAGAGTGTCCAGGTCTTTTTTGGTTCCATTGCCATCTAAGATTTTACCCATTAGTTTATCTGACCAACCCACACCTTCTCTACAAGGGGTGCATTGTCCGCAAGATTCGTGATGATAAAATTCAAAGAGATTTTTCACTACTTTGGGCATAGAGACACTCTCGTCCATAAAAATCATACCGCCAGTTCCCATAGTAGAACCATGTTCTTTTAAAGATTCATAATCAAGCGTTATGCCTTCAATCTCATCAGCCCTTAATACACGGCAAGATGATCCACCTGGAATAAGTGCTTTTAATTTTTTGCCATCTTTTATGCCCCCACCAATTTTATTTATAAATTCAACCATACTTTCGCCAAATTGTAGTTCATAAATACCAGGATTTTGTATGTGTCCACTCATGCCAAAAAGCATGGTTCCGGGGCAATGCTCGGTGCCATAAGCTCTATAAGCTCCAAAACCATTTTCGACTATAAACGGAACACTCGCAATTGTTTCCACATTATTTACGACTGAAGGACAACCAAAAAACCATTCAGGTTCTTTTGCCTTAGGCTTTAATCTAGGGTGTCCTCTTTTGCCCTCAAGAGATTCTACAAGAGCACTCTTTTCGCCACAAATATATGCTCCGGCTCCACGATGAAGAGTTATGTCCAATTTGTAATCATGACCTAAGATATTTTTACCTAATATATTAGCGCCATAAGCCTCATCTATCGCATTTTGTAGTCTTTTTGCCCAAAAAACATATTCGCCTCTTATGTAGATATATGCATGATTGGATTTTATAGCATAACTTGAGCAAATTATTCCTTCTATTAGAAGATGGGGGTCATACTCCATAATTTGTCTGTCTTTAAAAGTTCCAGGCTCACTCTCATCCGCATTGACTATAAGATAAGTGGGCTTTTCACTTGGATTTGGAATAAGTCTCCATTTTGGACCAGCTGGCGCTCCACCACCACCTTTTCCTCTAAGACCACTTTTATCTACTTCATCCAAAACTTCTTCGCTGGTCATGGAAAAAAGTTTTTCTATTGAAGAATATCTACCATTGGCTCTGGCAACTTCTAATACATGTGAGTTTTTTATATCAAAATTTTTGCTTTCTACTTTTTTTATCATTTTAGCTCACTTAGAATTTTATCTATCATCTCTTCATTTGTATTTTGTATATAGTCATCATTTATACAAATACAAGGAGCAGTGCCACAAGAACCTAAGCACTCAACTTCAGTTATAGTAAACTTCATGTCTTTTGTGCTCTCACCTGCTTTAATTCCCAGTCTATTTTCTATATGCTTTTTTATGTTTTCACTTCCTCTTAACATGCAAGAGAGTGTTTTGCAAACTTGTATATTGTATTTTCCTATAGGCTCTAGATGAAACATTGAATAAAAAGATGCGATTGAGTAAATATCCATAGGAGACTTATCTAGCCTAAGTGCCAGATATTTCATAGCATCCATGGAAATCCATCCTTCTTGATATTGTATCATCCACAAAGATGGAAGGCTAAGAGAATCTTTACTAGGATATCTTGTTAAAAGTTCTTGAAATTTTTTTTCATTTTTTTCATTAAATTTAAAACTCATCTGTCCAATTCTCCTGCTATAATATTTAAGCTGCCTAAAGTTACAATCGCATCAGCAATCATAGCGCCTTCTATTATATCTGGGTAAGATGCCATCGCATAAAAACAAGGAGGTCTGACTTTGACTTTGTATGGGATGCCACTGCCATCACTTATTATATAAAAGCCAAGTTCTCCATTTGCAGCTTCAATGGCTCTATAATATTCTTTATTGGGAACTTTTACTCCCTCAAAAACAAGTTTAAATTGATTCATTAAGCCTTCTATGTTGGTATATACATTTTTTTTGTCAGGAAATGATATAGAATGGTCATCAATACAATATCGCCCACCAGGCAATTTTTCCATAGCTTGATTTATAATTTTTATGCTTTGTCTAATTTCTTCAAATCTTACCATCACTCTATCATAGATATCACCAGCGCTACCAAGTGCTACATCAAAATCAAATGAATCATAATAATAATAAGGCTCATTTACTCTTAAGTCATAATTTACACCACATGCTCTTAAATTTGGACCGGTAAGACCTCTGTTTATTGCTTCTTCTTTTGTTACTACTCCAACATTTTGTGTTCTATCATGAAAGATTCTATTGTGTTCTATTAGGCTCAAGGAATCACTCATGCCTTTTTCTATGTCTTTTATACATGCTTTTAAATCTTCTTCAAAACCATCATACAGATCATGCGACATGCCCCCGATTCTCATATAAGAATTAGTAAGTCTAGCGCCAGTTAACTTTGAAAGTAGGCGGTAAACAGTTTCTCTTGGATTATAAAGATACCAATAATTTGTAAGAGCACCCATATCCACTAAAAGTGCAGCCAAACATACAAGGTGGTCTATGATTCTTGAAAGTTCTCCTATGATGACTCTTATAAACTTTCCACGGTCTGGTAATTCAACCCCAAGCATTCCCTCAGCTGTATGGGCAAAAGCTATATTGTTAAGAATGGCAGAGCAGTAGTTTAATCTATCGGTATAAGGGATTATTTGATTATATGTGTGATTTTCACAAGATTTTTCAAATCCTCTATGAAGATATCCTATTTCGCTGACTGCTGAGATTATACTTTCACCATCAATAGCTACAAATGTTCTAATTGTTCCATGACTGGCAGGGTGAGCAGGACCTAGATTTAAGAGCATCAATTCTTCATTGTTCTCATAACCTTTTTCTCTAAGTTTTGGATTCATTTCGTTCATTAGATCATCTGTTTTTGTGCATAATTGCCCTTTGGTAATCGGATAATCCTTTCTCAAAGGGTGACCTATGAACTCCTTATGATTTAGTATTCTTTTTAGGTTTGGATGGTTTTTAAATTTTAGCCCATATTGATCCCAAACTTCTCTCTCGCTCCAATTTGCAGCTTTATAAAAATCAGTTATAGAGTCTATTATCTCATCTTCTTCAAGATAAGATTTCAAAATTATGAGATTTTTAAAATTTTTATCCCTTAACATGTATATGATTGCAAATCTTTTTTCATGTTTTTGTACATGAGTTGAATAATCAACAGCTGTAATATCTAATAAAAAATTATATTGAAGATTCTCTTTAAGATATTTTATTGCACTTTTAATATCCTTTAATTTTAAAACATAGCGATTATCTTCTTTTGTATATACAAATTTTTCTTCAAATTGGCTAAACATCCAGCCTTCCTTTAAATTCTCTTTTTGCTCTTTCTTGTAAATATTTACCCGGTTTTGCTTGCAGCTTTTGTATTGCCATGAGACCTTCCAAAAATGCTTCAGGTCTTGGAGGGCAACCAGCTAGATATACATCCACGGGAATTATCTGGTCAATTCCCTGTAAAGTTGTGTAATTGTCATAAAAGCCACCACTACATGCACATACTCCCGCACTAATCACCCATTTTGGCTCTGTCATTTGGTCGTATATTCGTTTTAAGATTGGGGCTTGTTTGTAACTTACGGTTCCAGCAATTATCATAAGATCCGCCTGTCTTGGAGAAAATCTGACAACTTCGGCACCAAACCTTGATATGTCAAATTTACTAGATGCTACGCTCATGAATTCTATAGCGCAACATGCAGTCCCAAAGATATAAGGCCACATGGAAGATTCCCTAGCCCAGCTAATAGCACTATCTAATTTTGTAGTTATTACAGTGTCGCCAAATATTACTTCATCTCCATTTACTGCCATTTGAAAGCCTTTGCCTTATATGCATAAAATAACCCTGCTAAAAGAAAAGAAATAAATGTAAACATCTCTATTAAGCCAAAGTATCCAAGAGATCTGACATTAACAGCCCAAGGGAACATAAAGATAATCTCAACATCAAAAAGTACGAAAAGTAGAGCCATTAAATAAAATTTAACATCAAAAGGGCTATCGCTTCCACCGATGGATTTAGTAACACCACTCTCGTAAGATATATTTTTAGCTGCTCCATCTTTATTTCTAGGCCCTAATTTACTAGTTGCTAAAAAAAGCGCTGGAATCAATATAGCCAAAACAGCGACAATAATAGATGAGAGCAATAATTCTGAGGACATGATTTACAACCTAATTTTTAATATAGGGCACCTCTAGGGTTACTAGAGTCGTCCTTAAATAACAATAGATATAATAACAAAAGTAATTTAAAACAAAAGTAAAAAAATGAAGGCAACTTAAATACTAAGGAGATAGTTTGATATGCGAATATTAAGTTGAATTTATATACAATTTTAGGATTATATCATAAAGGCTAAAAATGGAAGACAAGCAAAATATTAAAAAAGAGTTAGACAAATTAATAAAAATAAGAAGCAATTTTTATGATTTTTTGGATGCAAATATTCCAAAAGACAAACTGGGAATCACATATGATTTTTCAAATCATCCTACACTTGATGCCAAAAAGGTATATGATTATTTTCATAAACTGGATTATCAAGCAAGAAAACTAAGAGGCTTTTTAGTCCAAGCTTATGATTTAAAAGCAGAATAAAATTGTCAAAAATTCTTATAAATAAGCAAAATTATTATCACAACCTGAGATATCTAGCTTCAAAAGCTGGTGGTATTGAGAAAATAATGGCTGTCATAAAAGATAATGCCTATGGTCATGGCTTAGAAATTATGGCAAAGTTGGCATCAGATATCGGCATTAAAAAAGCAGCTGTAAAAAACTTGGAAGAAGCTCTACATGTAGAGAACCTTTTTGATGAGGTTTTGATTTTGGCTGACCATCCTCCCCAAAATCTTTGCAAAGATAACATTTCTTTTGCAGTACATTCATTTGAATTTTTAAAAGAGCTTCCCTTGAATTCAAACATACATTTGAATATAGATACGGGGATGCACAGAAATGGTATCTTAATGAGTGAAATCGAAGATTCCATCAAGTTTATAAAAGAAAACTCTTTAAATCTAAAAGGAGTATTTACGCATTTTAGAAGTGCAGATGATATGAATGGAGAGCTTTTTTGGCAGAGAGAAAATTTTAAAATTGCTAAAAAAGAGGCATTAAAATGTATAGAAAAATATAAACTCCCAATGCCAAGCGTTCACTCTTGTAACTCTTCAGCACTTTTGCGACACCAAGGAGTTTTCGAAGATGATTTTGCAAGATGCGGCATATCAACTTACGGCTATACACATATAGATAAAAATATAAGAACCTATGATTTAAAACCAGTTTTATCTCTACATGCAAACAAACTCAGCTCAAGAGTCTTAAAAAAAGGTCAAAAAGTTGGATATGGCGGAGTTTACGAGAGTGAAAAAGATAAAGTAATCTCTACTTATGACATAGGTTACGGCGATGGTTTTTTCAGATATGATGGCTCAGGTGATTTGAAAACAGCAAATGGTAAAAAAATCCTAGGAAGAGTTTCGATGGACAGTCTTTGCGTTGCAAGTGAAAAAAATGAGATTTGCTTATTTGATGATGTGACTGATTTGTCAAAACGCTTCAATACTATAACTTACGAAATTTTAACAAAATTAATGCCTTGGATAAAAAGAGAGGTTATCTAAATATCTTTATACTATTTAAAATTTTAACTGCAAATATCGTTAGAACTGTTCCGATGATTATAGAGTAACTTATATGCTCGTGCAAAATAGTCTTTTTTTGTGATTTGTTTTTCGCCAAATAGCGCTAAAATCAAAAAAGTGATTATAGGAACAAGAGTTGTTACAAAAGCACCACCAAGTGAAGCAGTACCTAGTTTTGTGCTTAAGAAAAAATACTTCATATAGGCCAAAAATGCAAATGAGGCGAGAACCGCTATGCCAAAGCTTTTTAAATCAATCTTAAAAGATTTTTTAAGTATTAAAATGATGGGAATCATAGTAATACCAGTAATGCCAAAGCGGAAAAAAACCATGTCAAATGCATCTATGTAAGAGCTTAAAACCTTAGCATTTACCCAAGAAGCTCCCCATCCAATCATGGCAAAAAACAGTAAAATATGAAGTAAATTTTTATTTTTATCAAGCATTAAAAAGACCTTCATTTATGTTGATAGAAGTATAGTAGAAAAAAATTTATTTGTATAGAATAAAATTGCTGTTATATAAGTTTGGTTTTGGGTGACTATATATTTTTTATATATAAAAATTAATCCACTTTTAAATAATGTTCTTGTGACGGGATGACATTTCGAAGGAATTGTTACTTTTTGAAACAGTTTAGAAGAAATAGAGCTAAAACTCTATGAAATTGTAAAAAAATTTGTTGAATAAAAAAAATAATTCCAAGTTATTATATTTTGTAAATTTTTCGTATAAAAAACTTAATATTACTCTCTGTATATCTTCGTATTTTCGGCTATTACAGAGTAATTATATTTTTAAATCTCTCTAATAATACTTCCAATAAATTAATTTATCTTACCACTGTAAAATTTAATTGTAATTAATTTATCACTATAAAAGTCTAATTGTAATTAATTTATCACAAAAGTAACTTAATAGACCTGATATACATCAGGAGATTTAATCTTAGATTGTGATATGATTATTATGAACATGTTTATAAAGTAAGAAATTTAAATAGATAAAAGGAGGCATTTGATGAGGAAGATTCGTTTTTTTTCGATATTGTTGGTCAGTTGTTTGTCAATAACTGGTCTTTATGCTAATGCGGGCGATGCTGGTGTTGGAGCAAGTTTATTTCAAGGAACAAAGCATTTTAAAAATGGTGGAGTTGCTTGCATAGCTTGCCATACTGTAAATAGTAGCCTTGTAGAAGGTGGTGGAAAGCTGGCTATGAACTTAACGACGATGGGTGGAGCAGGAATTCAATATACAATTGCGAAGCCTGAAAATGCTTCTTCTCCAATCATGAGAGATGCATTCAAAGGAAAACCGTTAACAGCGAGCGAACAAATAGATTTAGTTGCCTTCTTTAATAAAGTAGCGAACAATAATGTTCATTCTTCAAATACTTTTAGTAAATTTATTATTGGTGGAGTTATTGGTGGAATTCTTATTTTCCTAATACTAGCTTTGCTCGGTAAAAAAAGAAAACAACAATGTGTCAATCAAGAATTATTTGACAGACAATTAAAATCATCTTGGAAGGAGTTTAGCAAATGAGTTGGATAAAAGATATTGTAGATCCTGAAGCACGTCAATGGGAAGAATTTTACAGAAATAGATTTCAACACGATAAAATAGTAAGAAGTACACATGGTGTAAACTGTACAGGTAGTTGTTCTTGGCAGGTACATGTGAAAGATGGTATCGTTGTTTGGGAAACTCAACAATTAGATTATCCATTATTAGAAAGTGGGCTTCCTCCTTATGAGCCAAGAGGTTGTCAGCGCGGTATATCCTTCTCTTGGTATCTATATAGTCCTATTAGAATTAAATACCCTTTGATTAGAGGTGCGTTGCTTGACGCATATAAGGAAGAGAAGAAAAAAGCTGGTGGTGATAGCATGCTTGCGTGGGCTAATCTTCAAGCAAATAAAGAAAAACGAAAAAGTTATCAAAATGCTCGAGGAAAAGGTGGTTTTAGAAGAGCTAGCTGGGATGAGGTGCATGAAATTATGGCAGCTGCTAACATTTATACTGCTAAAAAATTTGGACCTGACCGTGTTATTGGATTCTCGCCGATTCCAGCTATGTCAATGATTAGTTTTGCTGCTGGTTCTAGATTTTTACAATTATTTGGTGGTACAAATCTTAGTTTCTATGATTGGTATTGTGATTTGCCACCTGCATTCCCTGAAGTTTGGGGAGAGCAAACAGATGTTTGTGAAAGCGCAGATTGGTACAATGCCAAGATGGTAGTAGATATGGGTGCTAACCTTAATATGACAAGAACTCCAGATGTTCACTTCTTTGCAGAATCCAGACACAATGGTACAAAAACAATAGTCTGTTCTCCTGATTTTAGTCAAGTTAGTAAATATGCTGATCAATGGGTCCCTCTTCATGCTGGAAGTGATGGTGCTTTTTGGATGGCGATAACACATGTTCTTTTAAAAGAATTTTATGTTGACAGACAAGTTCCATATTTCATAGATTATATAAAAAAATACTCTGACAACCCATTTTTGGTAAAAATAGAAAAAGATGGCGATACTTATAAAGCCGGCAAATTATTAAGAGCTAATGAGCTTGAGGAGTATAAAGATATCGAAAATGGAGATTGGAAATTTGTTCAAATTGACGACAAATCAGGTTCTTTTGTAGTTCCAAAAGGTTCAGTTGGTCATAGATGGGACAAACAAGAAACAGGTAAATGGAATACAAAACTTGAAAACAGTATTGATAATAAAAAGTATGATCCTAAATTATCTGTAATCGACGCTAGAGATGATGTATTGCTAGCCTCTTTTGATGATTTTGGTTTAGACAATAAAGCTCTAAGAGGCGTTCCTGTTAAGTATGTCACAACAACATCTGGTGAAAAAATAGCTGTTAGTACAGTTTTTGATATTCAAATGGCACAATACGGAGTTGGGCGAGGCCTTGAGGGCGCTTATCCAAAAGATTATGATGATAAGGATGCCGCATATACTCCTGCTTGGCAAGAGATTTTTACAGGAGTTGATTCAAAAACAATCATAAGTATTGCTAGAGAATGGGGACATACAGGTGAAATTACTCAGGGTAAATGTATGGTTATAGTAGGAGCTGGTATAAATCATTGGTATCACTGTAACTTAATATATAGATCTGCTATGATGGCTCTTATTTTTACAGGGTCCGTTGGTAAAAATGGTGGTGGCATGAATCACTATGTTGGACAAGAAAAACTAGCACCTGTAGATTCTTGGGGAGCCATTAGCAACGCTAAAGATTGGGGTTCTGGAACTCGTCTGCAACAAGCTCCAATTTGGCATTATATAAATACAGATCAATATAGATATGACGGATTAACTTCAAAATATAATGCTACTCCTGATAATGATATGACAAAAAATCATATGGCAGATGACATTTTTAAATCTGTTAGAATGGGTTGGATGCCTCATTATCCTCAATTTAAAGAAAATACACTAGACCTAAGTAAAAAAGCTATCAAAAATGGTGCAAAAGATGATAAAGATATTGAAAAATATGTACTAGAATCTCTCAAAAGTAAAAAATTAGAGTATTCAATAGCTGATCCTGATGCAGAAGAAAACTTTCCTAGAGTATGGTATATCTGGAGAGGTAATGCAATCGGTGGTAGTATGAAAGGGCAAGAGTATTGTCTTAAACATTATCTTGGTGCAGATGATATGATTATTGCGAAAGATCAAGAAAGAACAAAAGAAGTTGTTTGGCATGAAAAAGCTCCAATAGGAAAAATGGACTTAGTAGTCGATCTTAACTTTAGAATGGATTCATCAGCACTATATTCTGATATAGTTTTACCATCAGCTTCTTGGTATGAAAAAGCAGATATAAATTCCACAGATATGCACTCGTTTATTCACCCACTATCAGAAGCAGTTGCTCCTTGTTGGGAATCTAAAACGGATTGGGATATATTCGCAGATATCGCAAAAAATACAAGTGAGGTGGCAAAAACACATTTACCGGGTGTTTATAAAGATGTCCACACAGCTCCATTAATGCATGATACTGTTGATGAAATTTCACAAACAACTATTCAAGATTGGTATAAGGGCGAATGTGAAGCAATTCCAGGTAAAACTATGCATAAGATATCTGTGATAGAGCGCGATTTTACAAAAATCTATGATAAATATATAACACTTGGCGAATCAGTAAGAAATAAAGGT
>CAZYTB010000037.1:0-18627 GCA_964650375.1 uncultured Campylobacterales bacterium
TCAACCGACAATACTTTAGAGGTTTTAAAAAAATTTGAGAATATAAAAATAATCAAAACCGAAAATCACGGTGTATCACATGCAAGAAATATTGGAATCAAAGAAGCAAAAAATAAGTGGGTTGCTTTTTTGGATAGTGACGATGAATGGCTTGAAAATAAGATAGAAGATCAAATAAAATTGCACTATATGCAAAAAAATATATTATTTTCACATACAAATGAAAAATGGTTAAAAAATGGCAAAGATATAACATATCCCAAGAAACTAGCTAAACCAAACGGAAGTTGTTTTTTACAAAATATCTCTACATGTAAAATAGCAGCAAGTTCTGTCCTTCTTCATAAAAGTATCTTTGACAACATTGGTTACTTTGACGAAGATATGAGCGTCTGTGAAGATTATGACATGTGGCTTAGAATTTCTTACAAATATGAAATTGCACTAATGGAAAACGAAGTGATTATAAAAAAAGCAGGACACCCTCAACTCTCATCATCAATTTTTGCAATAGACAGGTATCATATATACTCGCTTAAAAAGTTTTTAAATACAAAATTTAGAGATGAGATAAAAAAAGAAATAATTAAAAAATGCGATATCCTAATAAAAGGTGCGATAAAACACAAAAATCAAGAAATTTTTGAGGAATACTCAAAGATAATTTTGTCTTTAGGTGAACTGGATTGAAGGCACTCATGTAGCCTTGTTAGATTTCTGCAATTTGTTTCCAATTATATACAAATCTAATATCTAAATGACACCCAACAGCACTTACTGTCAAATTTAAATGAGGAATAGTCAAGGATGTCTTTCTTTTTCTTAATACACTTCTTTTCTATGAGCTATTTTAATGATAGTAATCACCAATAAATTATTTTCTTTTAAATATATTATTCTACAGTTTCCAGCTCTTTTTCTAAATTTACCTTTGTGTTTTCCTTTTAGAGACCAATCATTTGAGAAATTACCATTTTGCAAATCTATAATTTTACTACCAATTAATTGTCGTGATTCCTTATCTAGTTTCAAAAATTCTTTTTGAGCTTCTTGATCAAAAGCAATATTAAACATCAATCCCAGTTTGAGCAAATACAACTTTGAGTGGCACAACTTTGGTTTTACCACTTTTTAAATTATCTATTCTTTTATCTGCTACCATTTCATCTAGCTTATCAAAGTACAATTCAATTGCTTTTTCGATTAAACCAGTCCTTGTTTTATCTAATTCATTGGCATATTCATCTAGATACTACGATTTAAACTTAGATCTTTAAATTTTGCCAATTTTTCTCAAAAATGATAAGGGATATACAAGGCCAAATCTTGCCAAAACCATAGAAGCACTGCGGTTCCAAGCAATATAAGCACAAAAGGCCAAACTCCTCTTATTATCTCTGTTATTTTTGCATTTGAGATAGCTTGTATTATAAATAGATTCATTCCTACTGGGGGTGTGATTAGTGCAGTTTCTATTAAAATCACAAAAAATAGACCAAACCAAATAGGATCAATTCCTTTTTCCATAATCGCAGGAAATAAAACTGGAACCATGATAAGAAGCATAGATAAAGACTCAAGAAAAAAGCCAATTATGAGTAAAACAAGACCAATCGCAAATATAAAAACTGTAGGATTTGTTATATTTTCTATGAGCATCTGAGATATATTTTGTGGAATCATATATAATGTGATGGCATAAGAAAAAACTTTCGCACCAGCTATGATTATAAAAATCATGATAGTTGTTTTAGCTGAGTCATAAACAGCTTCTTTTAATTTTGCAAAATTCATCCTGCCCATAGCAAATGTTACTATCAAAGAAATCACAAATCCAACTCCAGCACTCTCAGATGGAGTAGCTATACCCATATAGATTGATCCTATAACTGAGATAGCTATAAAAATAGTTGGTAATGCTCTTAAAGATGCACTGTATCTCTCTTTCCAAGTTGCTTTTGCTATAGGGTGGTAATTTTTACTTATTTTTGCATACAACATGCTGTATGCTATGAAAACAATAATTAGGAAAACTCCTGGTCCAATTCCAGCTAGAAATAGTTTTGGTATGGAACTCTCAGAAATGATTCCATAAATAATGAGCGGAATTGAAGGCGGTATCATGATTCCCAAAGTTCCACCAGCTGCTAAAAGTCCATATACAAAATGTCTAGGATATCCTCTTTTTGTCATCTCAGGAATTGCAACTGTTCCTATGGTAGCTGCGGTTGCTACGGATGAACCAGAAACTGCGGAGAAGATGCCACAAGATAATATAGTTGCCACTCCTAAACCACCAGGCAAGTGACCAATCCAACTTTGAACTGCCGCAAAAAGATCTTTTCCGACTTTTCCTTTAAGCAAAATATTTGACATCAGTAAAAACATAGGCACGGCTAATAGTTCGAAGCTATCCATCGTACCATATAATCTTTGAGGTATTGCATTTAAAGGAAGTGGGAAATATGCTAAAAGCGCAGCTCCAAGACCTCCCAATGCAAATGCAACAGGAACTCTCATGACAAGCAGCAATATCAATAAAAATAGAATTATAAATGCGCTCATTAAACGCTTTCTCTAATCATCTCTAACTCTTCATTTTTGTCAATTCCTATAGTCCAAACTTTGATGATCTCAGCTATTGCTTGAAAAAATAAAAGTAAAAAACCAACCCAAATAGAAGCTTGAGTAAACCATTTTGGCAGAGCTAAAAATGTATCTGTTCTATGACCTTTAAGAGTGGAGTCTAACCAAATTTCATATCCATAATAAACTGTAATCGCGCTAAAGGCGATGATGATAAGTAAAGAAAATGTTTCTAAAATTTTTCTCGTAATAGAATTATGATCTTTAAATACTATGTCGATGACAATCATATCTTTATGCTTGAGAGCAAACGCAACTCCGATATAAGCAGCCCAAATTTGCGTAACAGATGAAACCTCATCCACCCAGATAGTAGGACTATCAAAAACATATCTAACAAAAACTTCATAAGTTACTATAATTCCAATGAAAAAAAATAGCCAAGCTGAAAGTTTTCCAAAAAATTCTGTAATTGCATCAATAATTTTTATCATATCATTCTTTACTAAGACAGAGCAAAAATACTCTGCCTTGATTATATATTTTACTTTTTAGCGTCTTCTCTTGCTGCTTTTATAACTTTATCAGCCATAGGACCAACCGCTTTTCTGTATCTCTCAAGCACAGGTTTAGCGATACTTTGCCATTGTTTTCTCTCCATCGGAGTCAGTCTGATGACATTCATCTTTTTCTCTAAATCTATTGCCATTTTATTTTCACCGGCATATACCTTGTCTCTTAAGTGTTTCTCAACTATTGCAGAAGCATCTAAGATAATCTTTTGATTTTTTTCACTAAGTGATTTAAAAAATTTATTGTTTATAATGGCTACAAACTCGATAATACTATCATATGAGAGTGTAACATTTTTCATTACTTCATAAAGTTTACGGCTTTGAACTCCTGAGAGTCCTGTCATCCCAACATCTACTGCATGTTGTTGATAAGCCAAAAATTGTTTTGAACCAGACATAATAGTAGGAACTCCGCCAGCTGCTTCAACAGTCCAGCCTAAAATTTTTCCATAAGTTCTTACTTTTTTGCCTTTTAAATCAGATGGTAATCTTATCGGTTTGCCATTATTTAGATAAACATTATGACCATATGCTTGCCACCATAATATTTTAGCGCCAGTCTCTTTTAGAATCGCTCCATCAAGAATATTTCTCATCTGAGATCCACTTTTTACAGCAGATCTTAAACTTGCTTCATTTTTGAAGAAAAAAGGAAGACTAACAACTCCAACTGCAGGAACAGAACCGGCAAATCTACCCATAAATGCTGTCCCAGCTTCAATAGCTCCACTTCCAACAGCCTCTGGAACTTGCTTATCTTTATACAATTGCGCTGATGGAAATATGATAACTTTAAGCTCTCCATGTGATTTTTTTTCTACAATCTTCTTAAATTCTTGCCAATTTTGCCCTAAAGAGTGAGTTATCGGCAACTGTAGAGTTACTCTTATTGTTGTAGTAGCATTTAGTATAGAAGTCATGCCAAACATAACTAAAAGACTTATAAATATACTTTTTAACTTCATGTGTCAACCTTTCCTAAAATTTATAGCTTTATTCTATTATAAAATTCTAAAATTTGTCAATAATTTTCAGAAAAAAATAATATTTTAACCATAATGCTTTCAAAATGTAACATAAAACTCACTAAATTATTCCATTTGCTTCCATTTTGCTCAATTGTTCATCGCTAAAACCTAAGATGTCTTGATAAATTTCTTTATTATTTGCACCTAAACTTAAGCCTGCCCATTTTATCTTTCCTGGGGTTTGGCTAAATTTTGGAATAATTCCAGGTACTTTTAAATCACCAATTCCATCAACTTTTACACTCTCTATCATATCTCTGGCTTTAAAATGTGCGTCATTAAACATGTCCTCCACATTGTAAATTGCACCTGAAGGTATTTGATTGGCATCTAATATTTTTAATGCTTCGTCTATATTTTTTGTTTTTGTCCATTTTGTTATTTGATGGTCGATGTATTCCATATTTTTTGCTCGACCATCATTTGATTTAAATTCTTCAATTTCTCCTAAATCGTCTCTATTTATAGCTTTTGTTAATCTCTTAAAAATACTATCTCCATTTGCACCGATTGCTACATATTTGCCATCTTTGCATAGATAAATATTTGATGGTGCAATTCCAGGTAGTGTGTTACCGCTTCTCTCTCTTATAAATTTAAATTGATCATATTCTGGAACCATACTTTCCATCAAGCTAAAAATCGCTTCATATAAAGCCACATCGATATATTGGCCCTCTCCTCCTTTTATGTCTCTGTGATAAAGTGCCATCATAGAGCTCATCACAGCATAAATTGCTGCGACTGAATCACCTATGCTGATTCCAGTTCTAACAGGTGGCAAATCTGGGTAACCACTAAGATATCTTATGCCGCCCATCGCTTCGCCAATGCTTCCAAATCCTGGTTTTGCACTATATGGTCCATACTGTCCGTAACCTGAGATTCTTACCATTATGATTTTTGGATTGATTTTTTTTAAATCTTCATATCCTATGCCCCATTTTTCAAGAGTGCCTGGTTTAAAATTTTCAATGATAATATCTACTTCTTTAGCTAGTTTTTTGATTATATCAGCGCCTTCGTCAGTTCTTAGATTCAGAGTTATACACTTTTTATTTCTTGATTGCACATACCACCAGAGCGATGTTCCATCTTTTAAAAGTCGCCATTTTCTAAGAGGATCACCAATACGAGGAGGCTCTACTTTTATAACTTCAGCGCCAAAATCACCAAAAAGTCTTCCTGCAAAAGGACCTGCTATCAAACTCCCTAACTCCAAAATTTTTACACCATTTAGCGGTTGTTGTTGCATTTTTATATCTCCTTTAACACGGGGCAAAGCCCAAGCTAAATTCCTCTCACTAAAGTTTTCGCTTTACGAAGAATTATTTTATTTTATATTACAGTTATCGACATAAGCTAAATGGCTTGTCAAAATCGGTTTTATTTTCTCTTTAACAATTTGTACCGTACTTAAAAGTTTAGCCAAATTAACACTCGTACTTATACCCATATTTTCAAGCATATTTACTAAATCTTCGCTAGCAATATTTCCAGCAGCCCCTGGGGCAAAAGGACAACCGCCCAAACCACCCAAGGCCGATTCAAAAGTTCTTATTCCACATTGTAAAGCCATCAAAACATTTGCCAATCCCATGCCTCTTGTATCGTGAAGATGCAAAACAAAATCAATATCCTTAAAATCTTTTTTAAGCTCACTCAATACATTATACATTTGTAAAGGATTTGCTACTCCTATGGTGTCAGCTAGAGTGAAATTTTCTACCTCTACATGTAGCCCTTTTTCTATCATCCATTTTACTTGCTCAATTGCAATTTCTCCTTCATAAGGGCAGCCAAAAACAGTAGCGATTGCAAGATTTATCTTTAAATCTGGAAATTGATTTTTTATCTCTTTTAACTCATTAAATGATTCTTCCCTAGTTCTTTTAACATTTGCTCTGTTATGTGCAACACTTGCAGATATGACATAAGTAATTTCCCTAATACCAGATTCATAAGCTGATTTTGCGCCAAAAAGATTTGGCACAAGGGCGTTAAAGATAACATTAGTGTTTTTATATTTTTCAAGTAAAGCTCTCACGACAACTTTTGCATCTTTCATCTGAGGAATAAAGAGAGGATGCACAAAAGATGTAACTTCTATTTTTTTAAAATTTGCATTTATTAAGCCATCGATTATTTGCAATTTTAATTCAGTTGGAATCCACTCACTGATACTTTGAAATCCATCTCTTGGGCCAACTTCAGTTATATTTACACTATCTAGGAAATTCATAATTTTCCCTTTTTGGATTGTCCCCATATTGATTTTCTCCTGGGTTACTATCTTGTACAAAAAATATAAACAACACAATAAAACCAATAACAGGAATTAGCAAAATAAGAAGCCACCATCCAGTTCTTCCTATATCATGAAGACGCCTAACTGACACAGCGATAAATGGAATCAAAATTGCCAAATTATAGATTCCCTCTAGTAAACCAATTCCAGTTACTATATTGAATGTTCCAATAAAACTATCTATAAAACCAAGTATAAGACCTATAACTATATTAAATAATACAAAAAACCAATATTCTGCCCTTTGAGCCCTTCCACTAAAATCTGCGTACTGTTTCAGCGCTTTTAAGTACCAATCCATTTTTTTCTCCTACAAATAATTTTTACAGTGATAAGAAAAATTATACCTTAATTAAGAAAAAAGAGAAATAAAAAAGGAGGAGATGAAATCCCCTCCCAAAATATTTGCATGTAGCCGCGCAAAAATATACTAGAAATCTGTATGTACAATAGTGTCGTGTATATCTACAAATACCTGATGGGTACTGCTATCACTAGCTGTAGCTGTACTCATATATCGTGTATATCCTGCCTCAACTCCTGTTTGATCAGTTGGCTGGCTCCATGCTGATGCAGAATGAACAGTGTCCCCGCTATCGCCATTTATTTTGATGATATTATGGCTATCGGTCATATCAAGAATATCATTTGCATTAAGGTTTGCAATAGTGACATTAGCGTGTGTCAAGTCAAGCATTTCCATATTTTTAATTGATACATTACCAACTATTTGACTGAGATCAACTGTAGCATCGGTTTGAAAAAGCAATGTATCAGTGCCAAGTCCACCATCGGCAATAATATCATGGCTATCATAGACTAATGTATCATTTCCACTTAATCCATATAATGAATCTTGACCATTACCACCTACTAATGTATCATCACCTCTTCCACCAATTAGTAAGTCATTGCCTGCTCCACCTTGGAGTATATCATTACCTCCATTGCCATTAAGTATATCATTACCTCCATTGCCATAAAGTTGATTGTCATGATGATTCCCTTCAATCAAATCATTTCCATGTGTTCCTGTGTAAATGCCATCATGAGAAGTTGACATTTCAAATAGTGCTGTTGTAGTAGTAGTTGCAGTATCAGAATTTACTGATTCAATTGATGTAACACTTCCTGTGATAGCATTGATGCTATCAACGCTTAAAAGAGTATGTGATTGAAGAGTAACCATACTATCTACGCCATCGCTCACATGTACATAGTAATTATTTGCATCTTGTGTAACAGATGGATCAGCCAAAATAGCAGCTCCATCTAAACTAGACTTAGGTATTATGACTTGATTGTGAATTAAGCTCTCACTACCATCGGTATCCATAAGTTTTGCATTAATTCTTAAGTCATATTCATATCCCCCTGGTTGAACTTGATGTGATTGAAGTGTGTTGCTATCATTAATACACATGAGCCCTGCACTCATTATTAATCCAGGAGCATCTGCTACCGGATTAACATGCACGGCAACCGTTGCCATTGCTTGGTCACCATCTTTGTCAGTGATAGAATAATTAATAGAATCTTTGCCGCTATAATTAGCATCTGGGGTATATTTTATTTCTAAGTGACCATCATGTGTGACAACTTCAGCACTTCCATGAGTTGGGTTACCTATTATATGAATTGGATTTTTGGTAGCATATCCATCTGAACCACTAGAGTCATTTGCTAATACATTAATATAAGAAACATGGTCTTCATTTAGATTTGCCACATCATTAGTTGCCATTGGTGCATCATCTGCAAAACGAATTGTACTGCCGATATCAATGCTATTAGTTGCAGTGTCTCCATCACCATCAGTAATGGTTGCGCTAAGAGAGATTAGATGTGAGTCAATTCCTGTAAAATCATTTGGATTTGTTGGATCACCATGTACAACTGCGCGCATTTGATCTAATGTAACTTTTCCATCATTTGCATTAACATTTAGTGTAAAGACAGTTTGATCTACACCGCCTGAGGTAACATAACCTTCAACTACTCCACCAACTGTTTTCAATTGTACTTCTGAGTGTGTTTCAGTATCAAGTAAACCTGTATGCCCTGATTGTATGTTTAATCCATAAGTCATACTTCCTGCAGGACCATCTGCTCCATAATTAGAAGTAAAATTGCTGCTAAAATCAGAAGTTTTTGGTGTATTTAGATAAGTTTCATCGACACTTAATGGCCCTTGAGTCCAAGCTACATTAATATTAACATCGTTGTAATCTCCATCTCCTGCCGGTATCTGTAAATCTTCCCAATTTTGATTGCCGATTAGTGCATTGTCTTGTAAATGATCTTGCCCATCTTGATTTAAGTTTGCAACATCAAATAAAACATGAGACCCATTTCCCGACAATACTGCATTATTTGCTGTTACTGCTGCTTCCCATTCACCGTTTACCTTTTGAAATGTTACTGCTGTATTATCAGTAAGAAAGCTATTGTCGTTTTGACCATTTGGAATAATAAAAAATCCAACTTGTTCTGGAGAATAACCAGAAATAGATGCTTGAGCAGTTGGATCTTGATGCACATCACTCCAAATAACAACACCATGAGTCGGATCGCCATTTGCATCTTTAACATAATATCCATAACTATTATGATAACCTGCAGAGCTGACAGCATCATGGTTTGTCATAGTGAATTCATAAGTTGAATCAGACTGGGTTGTGCTTATTGTTGGTACATCATCTGTGATATTTATAGTAACAGTTCCTTGTGCAGATGTCCCGGCTCTGTCTGTCGCTATAATATTCAAATTATCTTGACCATTGGTATTAGTAGCTGGTGCTATATTATTTGACACAGGAGCATCTAATACATAACTATAATCAAATATACCATTTGAATGACCAGTTATTGTTACTTTTCCATGTGATGTATCAACTGTTTGACCAACGATGGAGCCAAGATTTGCAAATTCTCCTGCGCCACTGCCTATTGTAAACACAGTACCTGCTACACTAATAGAATGAATGTCATTCAAGCCATCTGGATCACCAACAGTAAAAGTGCCTGCTGTAGTCGTATGAACTATTGATGGATCTGTACCATTGCTCAATCCTGATTCAAGTACGGTATGAGTATCTGTATCAACAGATATAGTTGGTATGGCATTACTCTCTGTCGGTGCAGCTGCTGCAAATAGCACATGATTGCCTTGAGTTCCGCTGGAATCTCGCAAGCTAGAATGAATACTGCTTTCATGACCACCTTGTAGATATAATGGTTCGCCACTTGTACCAATTATTGGATGTATAGTATTACCTGCGGCGGTTGCTGCAAGATTGCTGACATCTTCACCTTTTAAAAGAGCTTGTTGAATATCTGCAATACTTTCTCCAGGTAAAATACTCTTCATAATTTCACTAGAAGCTACTGCATCATTTCCAAAACTTTCTGTTCCATATACACTTTTATCTAAAAATACTGCATCATTTCCACCTATGGAAAGCTCTTGTCCATCAGTTAAGGCTAAAACAATTTGTGAGGCTGCCCCTAATGTATCTATTGTATCTTCAACATTAATAGCGTCACCAACTTTTAAAACTCTATCTTGTCCCTTAGCATTTGTATCCATTGCGATACCGACAATGCTTTTGACTATTCCGATTGCAAGTGCCATTATTAACTCCTTATTTTTATTTTAATAGAAGCATAACAAATTATAAAAATTTTTTCTATTGTACTAAAGTACAATTTAATGAGATTATAGACTTAAAGCAAGTGTTAGGCGGTCTTTAATACCTGTTTTTTCAAATACTGCACTGAGGTGTGCTTTGACAGTTCGCTCCGAAATTCCAGTCCTTAAAGCGATTTCTTTGTTACTTAAACCTTCTTTGAGTAAAAGAGCAATTTGAGTTTCCCTTTGTGATAATTTACTAAGTAGTGTATCATCCTTTACATGTAGAGTATTTTTTGATGTCAAAAGTTCATTAATCATCATTTGGATAAACTCTGGATAAAGCCATACCTTGCCTGATTTAACAGTTAAATATGCAGCTTTTAAATGCATGGGCCTCATGTAAGTATTTGCATAGGCCTTGATGCCAAATTTTAATAGAGCATGACCTTGTTCATAACTTGGTTTATTGGAAAAGAGCATAATTTTTACTTTTGGATACTCTTTTTGGAAAAGTGATAAAAAATCTTCTATATTATCATATTGTCTGTGTTCAACTAGTAAAATAATATTTGAATAATCCTTGTCAATAACTTCATACATCTCTTTTTCATTTTTACAAATTTGAACATTTTTATCACCAAAAGCATCACTCCAATGTTTTATGATTTCAGGTCTAGATGAATATAAAAGTATCATTATCTCTCTCTTAGTGCATTTTGTTTTGCCTTTAAAATAGGCTTTAAGATATAATCTAGCACTGTTTTTTTGCCAGTCAAAATATCTACTGAAACCGTCATACCAACCTTGAGATTGAGATGTTTTTTTCTATATACCAAATAGTTCTTATCAGTCTTGATATGAACTACATAATAGCTCTCTCCTTTTCTATTTGTAATAGTATCAGCGCTTATAAATGTTAATTTTCCTTTCAATCCTCCATAAATAGAAAAATCGTAAGCTGTAAATTTAACCATAGCCTCAAGTCCTGGTCTCAAATATGCCACATCTCTAGGTTTTATCTTAGCTTCGATTAATAGAGAATCTTGAGTTGGTACAATTTCCAATATATCCATACCTGGTTTTACAACTCCTGAAACTGTATTAATCAATAATCGCTTTACAGTGCCAGCTGTTGGCGCGCGAACTAGTGTCCTTTGAACCTTGTCTTCTAAGTTAGTTTGAGCTTCACTCAGTCTTGACATTTCTGCAACAGTTTTATTTAATTCTTTTTTGGCTTTATTTTCGAAATCCAACAAAACTTCACTTTTCTTCTTTTTCACTTCTTCTATAGTTGATTTTACCCGAGGAATAGAGAGTTTTGCGGCTTGTAAATCACCTTTTATACCATTTGCCTGGCGACTTAACTGTAAAAATTCGACTTCGGAAACAATTCCTTTGCTCACCAAAGGCTCTTCGATTTTAATCTCTCTATTTATAAGATCAAAGCTCTCTTGAAGATGAGCTATCTTTGCATTCAGTTCAATTAATTCACTTTTCCTTTGCTTTAGTTGCTCTTGCAAGATTTGTGTTGTTTTATTCATTTGTTTTTTATTGGAATTATAAAAACTTTTTTCATAAACAATTTGCTTCTTCATAGCGCTACTGGTAATCTTAGGAATAATAAAAAGTTTATTGTTCGCCTCAGCTTTGAGCCTTAAGGATTTTGCCTTTAACTCAACATAACGCAACTTGCTTTCTCCATAGGAGCTTGCAAAATTTTTATCATTTATTTTCAATAATACTTGCCCTTTTTTTACAACATCACCTTCTTTGACTAAAATCTCAGAAACAATACCACCTTCTAGATTTTGCACAACTTGTAATTGCTGAGCAGGGATAACCTTTCCTGTTCCTCTTGTTCGTTCATCTATTTGAGCGATACTTGCCCAATAAATCAACCATCCAACTGCAATAACAACAAGCCAAATCAGTTTGTTAGATGCATTTGGAGTTTTTTGTAAAATAGCCTCACTTAGACTCGACATATATTCATAGTCTTGCTTGTCATAATTTTGTTTAAATCCACCAAATTTTTTACTCATTTTTATTTTACACCATTCAATTTTGCCAAGACTTCATCTTTCTTGCCATCTATCACTACATGTGCATCATTTAATACAATAAGTCTATCAACCAAATTCAAAAGTGATACTTTATGCGTCACTAAAATGGCTGTTTTATCTTGGATATTCTCTTTCAATAAATCTCTTATCTTATTTTCAGTGCTGTTGTCTAACGAATTTGTAGGTTCATCCAAAAGCACAATAGGTGAATCTAACAAAAAAGCTCTTGCAATTGCAACACTTTGTCGCTGCCCACCAGATATGCCATCACCTCTCTCCATCACAGGCAAGTCGGCTCCAAGAGGATTAGAATCTACAAAATCATCTACTCCTCCTACCTTAATAGCTCTCAAAATAGTTTCATCATCTACATAAGGAGCTTTATAGACAATATTTTCACGCACTGTGCCATTAAGCAGCACTACATCCTGCGGAATATACGCTATGTTTTTGCGCAAATCTACAGGGTCTATTTGATTAATATCTATCCCGTCTATCAAAACAGAACCGCTTGTAGGTATGTATAGACCCAAAATTAACTTCTCTATTGTTGTTTTTCCAGAACCATTTCGCCCTAATATTCCTACCTTCTCACCTGCTTCTATCTTGAAAGAGACATTTTCCAAAGCATTATGCTCATTTCCTGGATAGGCAAAAGAGACATTTTTAAACTCAATCTTACCCATAAACTTTTCTCTTCTAATAAATTTTTTGCCCTCAGGCCTTTCAACAGGGAGCTGCATAATATCATTGATAGCTTTGTATGCCGTCTTTGTTTGTTCAAAACTAGATATCAAGGAAGCAACTTGTGCCATTGGGGAAATGGCTCTTGTGGATAAAATAATTGATGCAATCAACCCACCCATAGTTAATTGCATGTCTTTTATCATATAAACGCCAAATATAATAACAATTACTGTATTAAGCTGTATCAAAAAAGAAGTGACAGTGCTAATAGAACTCGATAAAACTTTGGATTTAAATCCTTTATTGGCAACTTCTCCTTCAGCCTCTTCCCATTTCCACTGTGCTTGTCCACCTGCTGAAAGTGTTTTAAGTGTTTCCAGAGCATTTAAACTCTCTATCAAAATACCATTTTTAACTCCGGCCGCAACATAGGTGCTCTCAATACTTCTTTGCAAAGGATTTTTAATTATAAAGGTATAAATTAAAATAATGACCATCAAGACTATAGGGACAAGCACTAAAGAACCGGCTATAAAGTGAATTGTCAATAAAAAGATAATGGCAAATGGTAAATCTATAATAGCAGCTATCGTAGAAGAGGTGAGAAAATTTCGAACCGACTCAAAGTCTCGTAAATTGCTTGCAAAAGAACCAACTGATCTAGGACGAGCAGACATGGTTAGGCCCATCACCTTTTCAAAAATCATAGAAGACATGATAACATCACTCTTTTTACCAGCAACTTCTAAAAAATACGAACGGGTAAATTTTAGTAAAACATCAATAGTAAGTACGACAGTCACACCTAATGCTAATACCCATAAAGTATCAGTTGCACTATTTGGAATAACTCTATCATAGACATTCATGGTAAATAGTGGGCTTGCAAGTACAAAAATATTTACAATTAAAGAAGCCACAATAACATGAAAATAGATTTTGCTAGAACGCTTCAATGTTCCCCAAAACCAATGATCATTTCCATTATTAAGTAAATTTTCTCTTGTTCCTTGTGGGGTAAATTCTTTTTTAAGCAAAAAACAAAAACCTAGGTATTCTTCTTCTAATTTATCAATATCTACCCAGCTTTCACCCTCTTGAATATCAGGATGTATAATCCTGGCTCTATTATTTTTGGCATCAAAGCTCTCCAAAATGCAAGCTGATTGACCTTTTAAAATCAAAATACAGGGTAAAACCAAAGGAGAGATTTTTCTAATTTCCCTTTTAACCAGCTTACTTGCAAATCCTGCACGCTTTGCTACTCTTGAAAAAAGAGATTTTGAACCACTCTCAAGAGAGAAAAGCTCTACTGAAGCAAAACCTTTCTCGATTGGCAATCCTGCTGTTAAAGCTTCAGCGCTATATGGAGTATTGTGCAATTCGCTCAAAATTACCAGGCATTTTAACAGAGGATCTTTTATAGTCTCATGTTTCGTTTCTTTATTCATAATTTACTCTAAAAGTTTAGGTTCTTCAACTAAACTGCCTTGAATATATTTGATTCCCAACTCTTGCAATTTCTCTTTCTGTTCCATATTTTCTACATGAGAAGCGATAACCTTAATTTCCATACTATCTGTAATAATACCTAAAGATCGGCTTGGTGCATTAAAACTATCTTCAGCTATTAAATCCAGTAGATAAGAAGCATGAATCTTAATATAGGCTGGATTAATTTGTTGCATTAAAACAAGATTTTCACTATTTAAAGTAAAGTTATCCAAACCTAAACCATATCCAAGCCCTCTAAGATATTTTGAAAATTTAATCAAAATTTCACTGGGAATATTTGAGATTTTTATTTCAAAATACAACATACGATTGCTGGTTTGTTTAAAATTAATTATACTATCCTCAAGCATTGAATAATTATTGCTTTGCAAAAATATTTCTTTTCCCAAATTAATACAAATTGCTTTGCATATAAAGGTTTTTTCAGAAGTCATTCTAATCATATGCAAAATAACATAACGGTCCATTTTAGAACCTAGTTTTAACTCCATTACCATTGGCATAAAATACCCTGCATTATATAAATGGTTGCTACTGTCTTGCAGTCTCAAAAAAAGTTCACTGTGAAATATATTTGAAAAATTTTCTATATCAACCACATCTTGACACGCTAGCTTAAATCTTTTTTCTTCCATGGCACTTTGTATTTCTTTTGTCCATGCTTCTTTGCCCAATATCACATGAATATCTTTTTTTTCATTATCAAAAACACTTATACTGTAAGCCCCTTTGGATTTTGATTCTGAAAGAGCAAAATCGGCACTGGAAAAAAGCTCTTTTGCATTTGAATTACAATAATATTTCGCATATCCTATATTGATGAAATGTTCTTTTTCATTGAGTCCAAAAGATTTAATCACTTTTTGAACTAATACTGATATTTCTTCACATAAAACAATAAAAGATTCATCTGCTGTTGTTGGTGCCAAAATAGCAAAATCTGTATCATTAAGTTTTGCACTGACATATTCATGGTTTTGATTTATGGCTTCATTTATTAACTCTGCTATCATTTTAATAAAAGTTTCACTTTTTTGATAACCTATTTTATTTTTGATACTATTAAAATCATTTAGTGAAATTAAGATAAGAGCACCTTGCGCATTTGTTTCTTCACTATAAAGATACTCTTCTAGTTTTATATTAAAATACCTGCGATTGAACATCTTTGTGCTGGCATCTTGATATAAAAGCTCATGATAACTTCGTACAGCATTGATCTCTTTTTCAAAAATTTCTTTTACTTTTTTTACCATACTATTCATAGCAAATACAACATTTTTTAATTCTATTGTAAAAGGAATATTATGCTGAAAAATAAAATCATTTTCTAAAATTGCATTAGCTTGTTCTGTAACTTTTTTTAAAGGTTTTAAAATTAAACTTAAAACTATCTGTAAAATAAAAAAACCTATGATAGAAATAACAATAAATACAGCGAACACTTCTTTAAAAATATTCCATAGTTGCCTATATGCATGTCCGCTATTAATCTGCACACTTAAAACACCATAAGGTGTCCACCCAAGCATAATTTGTGAACTAGCGACAGGTGGAACTAAATTTACATGATTGATAAACCAATTAGGAACACCTGCTACAATAACTTTTTGATTTTTAGTAACCAAAACTTTGTGTTTCATATCTGTAAGTACAATTTTTTCATAATAACCACTATCAAAAACAGCACTAATCATCGTATCAGCCATAGATACATCATCAACAGAGGCAACTGTACTAATAGCCAAGCCAAGTGAATTTGCTGTATGTAAAGCATCTGTATAAGCTTGCTGCTTAACATATTCTTTTGAGCTATTGAAATTGAACCACATCACAGCAGCAAATATCATTGTCAGCAAGATTGATAATATAATAATTATTTGTTTAAATAGCGTCATAATCCTTCTCTCCTAATTTTATCTATTAATCCGAACCATTTTTTATTTTTTTTCATCCCTGAGGGCACTATTTGACCTAACCCTTCTTGTTTTGCAAGATACAAGGAATCACCATTAAAACTATATACTGGAATTAAATCTTTTCTTTGGGTAGCAGGTAAAATTTTGCCATTAAGATTGTCTAAAACAAGAGGAACAGAGGTAAGAGTTTTGTAATATGTCAAAACCATATGTGCTTGTCGCAATTTAACAGCTTGGACATATGTAAAAAAGAGTTTTTTGCTAGGAACTCCTAATTGCTTTAATGTAAAATACTTGGCAATAACAAAATCTTCACAATCTCCAGCCCCTTTTCCAATAAACTCCATGCGCGTAGCCCAATAATCATCCTGCCCCCACAATAATTTATCCGTGGTAAACCGCATTTGATTAAAAAAAGCATTTACTTTTTCAAGTTTTTCTGCTGTACTAGCGGATGCAATTGAGTTCATAAGTTTATTTAAGGATTCTGCACGACGCCTTGCATACTCACCATATTTTGCCTCAACTTTCTTTAGTGTCTTTTGTTTTATAAAATCTGGATTAGCATTGAGTGTCAAGATAAAAAAAGATAAAAAAAGATAAAAAATCTTATCCATGTCTATTTTGCATATCACGCTTCATTTAGCAAAGATGAGCTAAATGATTGGTTTTGTATCAACACATTCTAATCTTATTTAGAAGAAAGCAAATTTTTATATGAACAAGTTTGAACCCTATATATTTTTGCAAAATTAGGTTTAAAATAATCTGCCAAAATACCCATATTATCCAATAACCTATATTCGTCATAAATATGTGCGACTTCCGCCTCACTCAACGCTTTTCTTGCTGTATAGTATTCACCCTCTGCATCCAAAACATTAATCAAACTTCTCTTTCCAATAGCAAACTCTTTCTGGTAAGCATCTAAGGTTTCCTTGGCATATCGTGTGTGTTCCTTAAGTAAAATAATTCGTTTTTGTGTTGCCTTATAATTGTCCCATGAAAACTTTACACTCTCTTGTAAATCACGCTTTGTATTTGCTAGTGTCTCTTTTTCTCGCAAAATCAGTGCAGCATATTTCTCTTTATTGAGCTTATCGGCACCTTGATTATAGAGATTATATCTTACCTTTATAAGAGCAGAAGTATTTTCCTGCCTTCCATCTACCCCGGCAAGATTATGACCAACAGTACCTGCTAATTCAAAATCAATTTTAGGATAAAATGCAGCATTACTTCCCTTATGTCTGGCATCTGCATATCTTATATTTGCCTCTTGCACTCTTAGCGTCGGGTTACATGTAAAGCTATTTTTTTGAACTTTTGCAAAATTATCAGGCAATGTAATTTTTAATTCAGGTTCCACCAAAGCATCTACTTCAATTTTATTGCCATAAAGCTTTTTAAATGTGGAAATGGCATCTATATAATCATTTTTTTGCGCAACAAGATTTGATTGGGCAAGAGCATATCTGCTACCGGCTTGGTTTGCGTCAGATATACGACCAAAACCAGAATCTGCACGCTGTTTAATCATATTGAAAATAGCTTTATGGGTTTTAACATTTTTTTGTGACAACGCAATGAGTTTTTTTTGTTTTAAAAGATTTACATAAGATTTTGCGAGTTCTAAAAGAACTCTATCAGCTCGCTCAACTACACTATATCCGGCTGCGTCAAGCCTACTTTTTTGCTGATTAATCATATATTTGGTTGCAAAACCATTGAAAATATTTTCTGTTAATACCAATGAAGTCTCATCTTGTGTACTAGAGTTTCTTATATTATATGTAGTAGGACTCTTAAGAGTAACTGCTCCATACGCACCAATTAAATCTAAAGTAGGATAGTAACCATTTTTAGCAATTTTATACTCTTTTTTGATACTGTTGAAATTTTCAACAGATTCTTTAAAGTTTGGATGAGTTGCAAGAACAGATTTAGCACTTCCTTCAAGTGTTAAAGAAAAGGCCACAATCGGCAATAAGATAGGTAAAACGAATAACATTTGTATATGTTTCATAATTTTTCTCCTCTTTGTAAGTAAATTTATCTAATTATTGTTATTTTAACACAATCACCTTGTTAAGGGTATTAATTATATCGGCAATTATAAAATTAGGATAAGGGTTTTATTTTAATTTAAATCATTTGTTTTCTAATAAACACTAAAGGTTTAATTTATAATGGTGCGACTGGGGGGGGGATTTGAACTTCTACTAATCATATAAATCAAAAAACACAAGCCCTTTAATATAATGTACCCACAAAAAAGAACCAAAAACTAAACAATTTATATTCTTAAATGT
>CAZYTB010000038.1:0-17842 GCA_964650375.1 uncultured Campylobacterales bacterium
AAGATAAACAGTTCGCTTTTAAGAACCATGAGACACATCTCCTTTGGTAAATATACACCTAGCTATGATGGTGCATTTTTTGATAAGAAGAAAAAAGCTTATGGTGATGGAGAGTACTATATACACGAATTAGATGAGCAGTATCCGATGCTTGATATCGTACCCTCAACTTATGAAGAGTGGCCAAGTGAAAAATGGAATTTTCAAGACAGGTTTCCACTAAAAAGCGTAAAATCTATGAAAGTTGAAAATTTAGAAGAATTAGATACAAATATTCCAACTGAAGATGAAGCCTCTGCTGAAATAAAAATTTCAAGGGATGATTTAGAAGAGTTTTTTACTTCCATCAAAGGATTGGGCGCTAAAAAAATAGAAAAAATATTTGATATATTTAGCGACAATGCGATAGTTGATGTGTTGGAGCAGCAACCAAGTGCCCTATCTTGTATTAAAGGAATTAAAGAAAAAACAATAGAAAAAATTGTTGAAAAATGGATAATATTCAAGGAGACAAAGGACTCTTTGTAGTCTAAATTATGAAGAATCAATATATTTCGTACAATCAAGGCATAGAGTTATTAGAAAAATATTCTAAAATGTATCCTGAGGTATTAAAAGTAGAAACTATAGGAAAAACACAAGAGGATAGAGACATAGTTCTAGCAACTTTGTCCCTACATGTAAGAGATGCTGATACAAAACCGGCACTGTTATTTACAGGCACAATTCACGCAAGAGAATGGATAGGACATGAGCTCTCTATAAAATTTATCGAATATGTGTTAAATGATTATGATACAAATCCAAAAATAAAAGAGTATCTACGAAGATCTTCCTTATATATGGTCCCTTGTCTAAATCCAGATGGATTTGAGTATTCGCGAAAACATTTCTCTTTTTGGAGAAAAAATAGAAGATTAAACAAAGATGGATCTTATGGAGTAGATTTAAACAGAAACTTTTCTGTTGGTTTTGTTAAAACTTCAGATATGAACTCAAATATTTATGGAGGAGTTGAACCTTTTAGTGAACCAGAAACCAGAGCCATAAAAGAGTTTGTTGATGAGAGAGACAATATCACGATAGCACTCGATTATCACTCCCAAGGCAATGTGTTTTTTCCAGCTCATAGGTTTAGACATGAAAGCGAGATAGACGGAACTGATTTAAATGTGCTTTGTGCAAATATGAGTGAGCAGATAAATAGAGTAACGGGGCGAAATTATGGTATTCACAGAGGGAAACCGCCTGCAAAGTTAGTCAGCGGAAGTGGTAGAGAATACTACTATTCAAGAGGAATTATATCAGCCACGGTTGAGGTTGGGACTAAAAATATACCAGATTACATGAAAGTTATGAGTAGCTCTGTAAACGAAAATATCCCAGCCCTATTAAAAGCCCTGGAAGAGACTGTCAATTACTCTCATATGGCTCCTGTAAGAGTAGATAATTTTACAATTAAAGAAGTAAAAGTTGATAGTGTAGAGCTTAGATGGGATTATGAATTAAGAGAAGATGTTTTTTTTGAGATATATAGAAATACAAAAGATAAGGCTTCCTGTGGTGAACACAATATGGTTGGAATCACAAAAGACCATAGCTTTACCAATATAGAGCTAGAATCTTCTACGACTTATTATTACACCATAAGGGCTGTCAATAAAGAAACGAAACTAAAATCTCCTTTTGCTCCTGTTGTAAAAGTAAAAACCAATCTTAAAAGAGCCGAATTTTCAAAGATGCTTTTTGCTCTAAAAGACGGTACCGGATATGTTGGTGAAAATATGAACGAAATCAATAGGGTACACTTTGGAAATAATTCTATATTTGTTGGAATTGATAAATCAAAGGGTATTTGTGATGGAGTTATAAGTTATGATTTAAGCTCTATTCCAAATGATGCCATCATAAAACAAGCAAAGTTTCATCTATATCCTATGAATAGAGTTGCAGCGAAAATAGAAAGATTTGGTGAGTGGAATTTGTGCTTGATAGACAAAGATGAGATAAGCGATTTAGCTGATTTTAAAGAAGTCGAAAATGCACCTTGTATGCAAGTTATCGGAGATGCTATAAAATCTCAAAATTTAACGCAAGGTATATGGAACTATTGGGATTTTTCATCATATCAGTGCTCACTCTTAGAAGGTCAGCTCGAAAAAAATAGAGCCATATTTAGACTAGATGGACCAAAAGAGCTGCCTTATGGAGAAGATTCTCAAATCATGCAATATGACATAGGTTATGGCACATTTGGCGGAGGTCTACACTATCGTCCAATGCTTGAGGTAAAATACACTATGCCTACTACTAAAATAGAAGTGCTCCCGTCTTTATCGCAAGAGATTAGCGTAAATATTGTAAAAGATTTTCTAGAGAGTGGTTATGATAAAAAAGGCAATGAAATTTATGGACATTTGAGATATAATCTGTCAGTTTTACCGGATCCGCACACAACAGTCATAACAAAAGCATACATAGAACTTGAAAATCAAACTACATACAAAACATCAAAAGGTATCAGTTTTTATCTTGAACTTTTAGATAAAGATGAAAATATAACTAGCTATGAAGATATAAAAAACAGAGAAAGAGTTGAATATATAGGCTATGAACTCCAAGATAGCGGTCTTAGTAAAAAGAAAAAGCATTACTTTATGTTTGATAGCCTCTCTGAGCTTTTGTTGGAAAAAGTTCATGCAAATGATATGCAGTTAGAAATTATCATAAATGCCACGACTTCGCAATCACATGTAACAGGTAGAATCGTAAGGTGGGGATCAAATCCAAAATTGATAATAGAGTATATAAATAAAAGAAAAGAGCCACTAGGAAAGGTGAAAAACTTAAAATATACAATAGAAAATGGTCTCATAAAACTATCATGGGAAAATCCAAAAGATAAGGATTTTGTAGGATCTTATGTGGTTAGAAATTCTTTTCATCCACCAAAGAATTTTATGGATGGAGTGAAGATATATGGTGGCAAAGATGGATATACTTATGATGATTTCGGCTCGATAGACAGAGATAAATATTATAGTGTATTTACATATGATAATGTGCCAAATTATTCAGAACCAGAAGTTTTACATGTAGTGTTTTAAGGGAAGTTTATGTGCTTATTTTTTGAAGTCTTTTACAAAGGCTTCAAAATCTTTAACCGGTAACGGTTTTGAATAATAATATCCTTGGATTTCATCACAGCCTTGCTCTTTTAGATACTCAAGTTGCTCTATTGTTTCAACACCTTCAGCGATCGTTTTTAGCCCTAGACTTTTCGACATGTTGATGATAGTACTGACAATTGCCTTGTCTTCTTCATCTGTATTTACATCTCGAACAAATGACTGATCGATTTTAAGTTTATATATTTTGAATTTTTTTAGATAATTAAGAGAGGAATACCCAGTACCAAAATCATCTATAGACATTCGAACGCCTCTATGGTGCAAGTCATTCATGGTGCTTATAGCTTTTTGTGGATTATGCATAGCTACACTTTCAGTCAATTCAAGCTCTAAATAAAAAGGTGGCAATCCAACTTCTTCAAGTATTTTAGATACTGTTTCAGGCAGGCTTAGATGGCGAAACTGCACGGCTGAAATATTGACCGCTATGATGATTGGATCCATTTCCTCGTCTATCCACTTTTTAGCTTGTTTGGCAGCAGAGCGGAGAACCCACTCACCAATTGGTAAAATTAGTCCATTGTTTTCCGCGATTGGAATAAACTCTGCTGGCGAAATGATTCCATATCCACCGTAATTCCAGCGCAATAGCGCCTCTGCTCCAATAATTTTTTCATCTTTCAATGCGATTTGAGGCTGGAAAAATAATTCGAACTCATCCCTATCTATTGCATGAGCCATAGCGTTACTCAACTGAAGATTTCGCACTGAATGTTGCTGCATTTTTTCGGTGAAAAAACGATAACTATTTCTACCTTCTTTCTTAGCGCGATACATAGCGGTATCAATATTTTTATAGAGTGTTTTGAAATCAACTCCGTCATCCGGGTAAATTGCAATTCCAATGGAGGTAGTAATATGTAATTCCTGTCCATCAATTTCAAATGGTCTTTTTATGACATCTATGAGTTTTTGAGCTAATTTACCAACACTGCTCATACGAATATTTGGAAGCAGTATGATAAACTCATCACCGCCCAACCTTGAGACGGTATCAATTTCTCGTAAAGATGATTGTAGCCGTTTAGCATATTCAATCAGTAATAAATCGCCAATATCGTGACCAAGAGTATCATTTATATCTTTAAAATGATCCAAATCCAATAGCATAATTGCTATATTCTCTCTTTTTCTTTTTGCCATTCCCAGGATATATTTAAGCTGATTATCAAGATACGCACGATTTGGCAAACCAGTTAACAAGTCATAATTTGCCAAGTAAATATTTCTCTCTTCTATTATCCTGCGCTCAGTAATATCTTCACCGGAAGTTAATAATCCAATCACATTACCGCTTGCATCATACATTAATGTGTTGTTCCAAGCAATCATCTTCTCTTTTCCATCTTTGGTTAAAATTGGATTTTCAAAATACTCTATCTTCTTTTGTTTCGCTTTAATTAATGAATCGCTTACCTCGTTCACTTTATTTCTAAATCTCTGTGGTAAAAAATTATCTATCCAATTTTTTCCTATTACTTCATCTGCTTCATAACCTATAATCTCACAACCGCGACGATTAATGAGTATAACATTATTATTGGAATCTAAAATCAAGATCATAACACTAATAATATCAAGATAATTTTGAGCTGCATCTTTTTCTTTTTGGAGTGTTATTTCCATCTCTTTTCGTGCTGTTATATCTTCATATACACCTAAAATTCCGATTATTTCACTGTTTTTATCATAAAGTGGTACTTTTGATTTGCTAAGCCAAATATCTCTGCCATTATATGTACTCTCTTGTTCTTCATAAAAAAGTTGAGCAACACCTGTTTCTGTAACTTTGAGATCCGAAACCCTATAAAGCTCTGCATTGTCTTTCCATCGTAATTGCGTGTCATTTTTGCCAATCAAAGCATTTATATTATTTTCTCCTGCATCCTTTGCAAAAGCAAGATTACATCCTAGATAATTTAAATTTTTATCTTTCCAAAAAATTCTTATTGGTGCTGTATTTATAATTGTTGTTAAGAGATTGTAAGATTTAGCGAGCTTACTTTCTGTATTTATACGCTTAGCTTCTCGTTCAAAGCCATCTAAAGCATAACTTATATCTAAAGCCATTTCTATCAGAAGATTTTGTTCTTCTTCATCAAAGGCATTAATCTCTTTAGCATAAACATTAAAAACTCCAACAACTTTATTGTTGCGTTGCAGTGGAAGAGATGCCGAAGATCCCCATTCATATTTTTTAGCTCGCTCAATCCATAATGCAGTTGAAGGATCTTGAGCAAAGTCTTGACACCAAAATGGTTTATTTTTCAAAAAAGCTTGTCCAGATGGACCTTGAGATGCAGGATTTGTCGGATCAGTTGAGATTGTAAGATTTTCAAGGTAGTCTGTGCCTTTGCCAAAAAAAACTACTGGTTTTATTAATTTATCTTTTTCATCTAACATCCCAACCCAAGCCATCTTCATACCACCAAAATTTATGGCATCACGGCAAATAATTTCAAATAGTTCATCTTGATTTTTTGATCTAACTATTGCCTGATTACATTGACTAAGCGCAGCGTAAAGCTTTCTTAATCTCTCATTTTTATTTGTGAGCTTGTCTAGATTTATCTGAGTTTTGTTTAACCAGCCCAAAATACTGTTTTCCCGATTTGGCATAACAGCCATAGGTGATAAAAAATCTCCATTTCCAATACGAGTGATATGGGCATATACATCATCTACGCTACCACCAAGTATTGATTCTAACTCCTTATAAAGTTTCCAGAGCAATGAAAGCAAAATTAACCCATCAATAGCTAAAAAAATCAACAAATACAGAGATATAGTTTTAGCTTTATGAACTGCATTATCCATTCGTTTTTTTATTAAGGTCTGAAATTCAGATAATGGTTTCATTATAATTGCTTTTGCCTGATAGTAAGAAACATTATATAAAAGGTTTATCGCTTTTTCACGATTAGCTTCTTTGTTTGTATTTCTTTCTTCTACTAATTGCATTGCAGAATATTCTATTTTAGTTAGTTTGTCAGAATTTTTTTTAGCCTCGGCAAGTTTTGAAAATTCTTCTTTAGTTAAGCCAATCTCTTGCATCATTTTAAGCAAAGGTATTTTTTGTTTACTCAAAGGATGGTAGTGTCTATCATTTAAATGAATTATATCCCAGTAAATATGTTCATAATTAATTGGGCGAGGTTTTAAGCCGTTTCGTATGTCTAAAATTTCTTGATAGTGTTGCTTGTAAAGCGGATTTCCAGTGATAACGAAAGTGCGAACCATGCGGGTCAAATCATCTGAAGATTCACGAAGTTCATCGGCAATATAAAATGATTTTAAGCGTAATTCATTTGCATCATCAAATTTTTTTTGCGAAATAATATAAAATATAAAGATTATAGCAGTAAGCACAATTAAAGCTACAGTTTGCCAAATCGTACGCATGAAAGAAAATGATAAATCTTTAGTTTTCATATAGGCCCTTTAAAAACCATAAGGAAGTGCTTAAAATATCGGCGAGAAGGTGTAGGAATCGAACCTACCTTCGAACAGTCAACTGCCCAAACATCGGATTTGAAGTCCGTGATGCCCACCAGGGTCATATACCCCCCACATGATTAAAAAAGATTATATCAAACATTTTGTAAAAGGCTACTTTATTGACTCCATTTTACCAACATAGCCAGCTTTTTTTATAGCATCAAGTAACTGTTTTTCGGTTACTACTCCATCGAAATAAACTGTTGCTTTTTTTGTATTTAGTCTAACTTTTGCCTTAGTTACTCCATCGATTTGCTTAAGAGATTTTTTGACTGCCATCGTACAAAGAGGGCAAGTCATGTTCTCAACTTTTATAATGGCTATTTTTGCAAAAGATAGTGTCAGTAAACTGATGATTAAAAATATAATTTTCATTTTTACTCCAATATGTAATTTACCCAGTATGGGTAAGTGATTAAGATTGTTACAAATATACTTCCAATACCAAGTAATATTTTGTAGTTTTTAGAAAGCCAAGTCTCGCAGACTAATTTTTCTTTTCTGCTTTTAAAATAATCAAACCAAAGATATAAAATCAAAACAAGAGAAAATAGTGAAAAATAGTCATGATATGGTGCAAAAATTTGTAAAAAAGATAGCGAACTCATGCTGACCCCAAAAATCAAAAATAATAATGGTGCAAGGCAGCAAGAACTAGCTATTGCTGCCGAAATAATTGAGCCAATTATCAGGACAATAAAAGATTTATCTTTTTTTTGTGTTTCTATTTCACAAGTGTAGCCTTTAACAAGAGTAAGGATAGTTATCTCTTTATTTGATGACTTCTCCTTAAGATAAATTCCTTGACTTTTTGCAAATCTTTTGATATTTTCGATTGACGAGTAAGAATTCAGCTCTACATCCAAGATGCCATCATCTGGTAAATTTTCATAAGCCTCTTTCGCCAAAAGCACAGGTCTAGGGCAATCTAAATTCTTACAATCTACTGTCATTCATAATTCTTGAGAAGTTATTTTATATGAAAAAGCTCTCGGTGAGTAATAATTCATAACATCACCATCTACTTCAGCATAAGGGTATCCAAGCATATTTATAGGAAATTGTACTGGTTTTGGACTAAGTATGAAATCTCGTCCCCAGTTAAATCCAACCCAATTCATCTCCCATGAGTTTATATATTTTGCTCTTAGTTCTTTTGTTTTTTTATCATTATATTTTAATTTTTCGACCAATTCCAGCTTGGTGATGTCAGCTGGATCCGTTGGAATCCAACCAATTCCCGGTATGTAGTATTCCGCACGACAATGTTGCCAAGTAGAGATATTTGCAAAGCCATTTTTATCCGCATGTCCTAGTGCCTTTGAAAAATGAGAACGGCCTAGTCTTATACCAAAAACATCGCGGCAAGGAATTCCCGCAGCTCTTGTGAGTGCTACAAAAAGAGAACTTATATCTGTACATTTTCCACCAAAGTATCCGCTCTCAACCATCTTGCCGGCATTTCCAACACCGCAACCTATGACTTTTGGGTCTCTAAAAGTAGTTTTTGTTACCCAATCGTAAATAGCTTGAACTTTTTGAAATTTATCGCTCATGCCTTTTGTGAGTTTGTCGGCTATCTCTTTTATCTTTCCGCCAGTTGGGATATGGCTAGAAGGTTCTAAAAATTTCTTAACATCTTGTGGGATTTGATGATTTTGAGCACTTGCTTTTTTGATATATTTTAAAGGAACACTTCTGTATGTTGTTTCTATCTCCATCTCTAAATGTAGTATTTTTTTCTTATCACTTTTTTTCCAGCTAGCAAAGAGAATCTTAGCATCATCAGCATTGTCAGAGTTGATATTTGAATCATCATAATTGCCACTAAATTTCAACGATTTTACCTTTTGATAATCACTCTCATAAGGAAGCGGAATCCACAGTTTTGCCGGGAAATTTTTATCATCATATTTGATATCAAAATCAGTGATAACCTTAAATCTTCTCTTGTTGCTATCTGCAAAAGCTAAATTTGGCACCATCGAAACTGTACTAAAAACCAAAGCAGAATTTTTTATAAACTCTCTTCTTTTCATTTGTTTAGTCCTAAAATTATATTTTGCATTTGTTTATTGGGACATTGAAGAGTGTACATGTAAGAAGTTTATGTATCATCTATGTCTGCTCAAACCTTGAGCATGATGCAATTAGCGATATTTTATCCAAATAAAATAAAAATATTATTATTTTTTGAGATTTTCCTTTAAAATAAGTAAAAAATCACTCTTTCCCCAAGCTCCCGGATAATTGTGTAGCAATTTTCCATTCGGTGTTAGAGTAAAAAATGTCGGTGTTATATGTTTAAATTTTTTCTCAAGATTAAGTGGGAGTTTATCTTTGTCTATATCGACTGGTATATATATAAAGTCTTTATTGATTGCACTTTGAACATCCGGTAAAGATAAAACCCCTTTTTTCATCTTTTCACAATAATAACAAGTCTTAGACATGGCTTCTATAAGTAATAATTTATGTTGTTTTTTTGCTTTTTTGATAAGGTCACTGATACTCATATTTTTTAGCTTAACTTGTTGCATATCATTGCTTCTGTGTTTTTTATACTCAAAAAGATAATCAGTTATATTTGAGAGTTCATCCTTGCTTACTATACCTTTCATACTCTTTTTTTTATCGAAATATTTTAAGAATTCTGCTCTTATAACACTATTGGCTCTGTTTGGATTATAGACATAATCTTGTATAAAATCTCCTATTTCGATTCTTTGCATCTCGGGGTCATTTTTATCCCCTATGTGAGTTGGAGCCTCTTTCATAAAATATGTAAGCATATTTACAGTAGGAGCTTTTAAATTTAGAAGCTTGTTATCTTTTTTATAAAAATTATCTTCTAACACTTTTCCTGATATATATCCAACATGACAAGATGCACATTTTTTTTGAAATATTTTTTTACCGGTTTCATAATCTGCATAAAGATTTATACAAAGTAATAAAGTAAGTATAGTTGTTACAGTTTTAATCATTTTAATAAGGTGAAACATCTATCCAGCCATCAGCGACTTTTTCAATCACTTCGGCTATACCAATTTGAACATAGCTTACACCGCTAATAAATTCTTTTTTCTTCCAGCCCATGGTGTCCATCGTATTTTTACAAACTACAAATTTGATATTTTCATAGAGCATCAATGACTTTATGCGTGAAAGAATTTTTTTGTCATAGTCTTTCCTTGCTACTCTTATGCCATTTGCATAAAAAACCACTTCTATTTGTAATGCTTCTTCAGGATAACCTTTTAGGACATTGTTCATAGCATTTATTATATGATTAACTTTTTTAGTTTCACTACTATTTACTTTAATAATCCATTGTCTCGGATTATTAAAACTTGGCTGGGGATTTGCAAAATTAACTTTAGCAAATGCAAAAGTGCTTATGAGTAAAATTAGTATCAAATTTTTCATTAATTTCTCCTATTGCCACTCTAATTGATCGAAGTAGTGTCTGGCATTTCTGAGATAGAGTTCACCATAATGAGGTATATTTTTAAATTTATCAGTATGTACATATTTTTCCAAGTCAGCCGGATCTATATCTTTTTCATAAGCAGTTTTTACTTGTTTTTTAAGCATCCGAAGGTACTCTAGCGTCGGTTTGTAAGAGTTAGCATCATATCTTGTGCCATGCCCACCCATGACATATTTTACATGCTTATTTTCTATAAATTTTAAAGCCTTTATCCATTCATCCATATTGCTATCACCTGCATAGTTTACAAATCTTCCGTTAAATATAGTATTTCCTGTAAAAATAAAGCTGTCTTTGGGATCATATACAATCAAATCCGTGGCAGATTGTGTACCTTTTGAAGGTTTTAAAATATAAATATTTTTTCTGCTTCCTTTTATCTCTAGTTTTTTATCTACTAAAATATCAGGGGTTACGACTTTTGTATTTTTAGTTAAATCTTTTGGAAGAATATCAAAAGCTTTTTGGTATGTGTCGGGGTGTTTTTTTATCATTTCTGGCAAATTTGATGCTCCTATAATTTTTACACCCTTTTCTTTAAAATACGAAGCTCCTAGAAGTCTATCATCATGGTAATTTGTGATAATCACAAATTTAATTTTCTTATTTGTAGATTTTTCTATAAAAGCATTTAATTCTTTTGCAAAGTTGTATGTTGCGCTTGCATCTGTTAAAACTAAAAAATTCCCCATATCTATGTAGCACACATTTGATACAAAGCCTTTGTTTGATTTTAAAACAGGATTAAAATCTCCTATAAAACAAGTGACATCTTTCGTTATTTTAACTGGCTTGAAATCAAAAAAATTTGCAAACAAGAAAACCGGTAAAAATGAAAGTAGAATTATTCTCTTCATATGTTATCCTAGAAGATTTTAGCAAGGCAATGCCTTGCTAAAATATATTTAATTTTTGTAAAGTGATAATTCAATCCCTGGATTGTTTTTAACACCTATGATATCTGGAGTTTCAAGCTTTAAATTTTTGATATGCTTGTGAGCTCCAAGATATGTCTCTACGGTTTCCCAAACAGGCTCGCCCGTAGAAGCACTACCAACTGTTGACCAACCAGCCATTTTATAAGTTTTTTTAGCTTCTATTTTATGACCAGAGCTAAGTTGAAGATTTGTTATTCTTTTGCCGATGTCTTTCAAAGGGTCTATTGTATATGAAATTCCACCAGTTCTTACCATATCTCCACCTTGTTGCAAAAATGGATCCTTGTTAAAAAGATTATCCGCGACATCTTCTAAGATTCCGTGTAAGTCTTCTCCTTTTACCTCTCTTAAATAAGTTTCAGGATAAGTCATAGCGGTTTGATTCATTAAATCATCAAATGTAATAGCTTCACCTGGTAGAACTGAAGTTCCCCATCTAAAACCAGGTGACAAGGATACATCTGCACCTTTCACTTCACGAAGAGCATCACAGATGATTTGATCAAATGTTCCATTGAAATTTCCTCTTCTGTATAGAAGATTATCTGTGGTAGCTAATGGTTTAGTTAGTTTATCTATAAATGGAGCTCTAACTTTTTCTATATGTTTTTTCATCTGCGGATCTTCTGGTAAAAGATCAGAGAAAACAGGCATAAGAGTAAATCTAAAGTCTCTTATTTTTTTGTTTTTTATATCAAGATCCAGTACTCCGATAAATTTACCATTTGAGCCAGAATTTATTACATGCGTGATGCCTTTGGAATTTTTTACAGGAACTGCTTCAGGAACAGCGTCGTGAGTATGACCTCCTAGTATAAAGTCTATACCACTTACTACTTCTGCCATTTTTTTATCTACATCAAATCCATTGTGCGAAATAACCATTACTGCATCAGGTTTTTCATGTACTCTTATATGATCAACTAAAGCTTGCATATCATCAGGTTTTATACCAAATGTCCAATCAGGTATAAACCTCTGAGGATTTGCGATAGTTGTATAAGGGAATGCTTGCCCGATAACAGCTACCATATTGTCACCCATTTTTTTCATAACATATGGTCTGAATGCTCTTCCACTATCTTCATTATATGCAGGTACACCATTCATAAGTGATTCTTCTTTTACAAAAACATTTTGAGCAATAAAATCAGATTTAAGCAGTTTGATATTTTCTAGTATCTCTTTTTCTGTATAAGTGAACTCCCAGTGTCCTGTGCATATATCTACACCAAGAATGTTTATGGCTTCCACCATATCTTTGCCTCTTGTATAAAGAGCGGTTGCGCTTCCTTGCCAAGTATCGCCACCATCTAAAAAGAGAGTTTTGTCTTTTCCAAAGCTACCTCTTAGGTGGTCAGTAAGCGTTTTGATATGGGCAAATCCACCAATTCTATGAAATCTTTTAGCATTCTCAACATAATTCACACAAGTCATAGCAAAAGCTGCTCTTGTATTTTCTTTGATGCCGTAGTATTTCAAAAAGTGAGTACCCACTATATGAGGAGGCTGTCCATAATTTGAATAAAAACCTAGATTTACACTAGGTTCTCTAAAATGTACAGGCATTAACTGCGCATGGCAGTCAGTCATATGTAAAAATCTCGCATTTCCAAAGTTTTGAATTTTATAATAATCATCTACACTTGTCACATTAAAAAGTTTTTCATGTGATTTTGCATATAGAGATGATGCCCCTAAAACAGACATCATATATAAAAATTCCCTTCTATTTAATGAACTCATTATTTGCCTTCTCTACTTAGGGACTTCAGCACGCCAAGTTTTTTCAAACTCTGCTGATTCAGCCATAGCAGTATCTGCTTCATAAGCTGCTTCATTTGCTAAAGCAATTGCTTTTTTAGGGGAAGTTTTTGCTAATTTTTTCGCTTTTTCCAGCAAAGGTTTAGTGTTCTTCCATGCTACCATTTCTTGATGGGCCTTGTTATATTTCATCTGTGCACTTGCAATTGCAGCATCTACATTGTTTGATGCACTTGGAGTCGTCATTGCACAACCAGTAAAAAATGCCACAGTTATAGTGCTTATTAAAAGTAATTTTTTCATATTTTTTCCTTTACTTTCTTGTATCTGGGCCATAAAGCTTCATACCATTTGACATATATGTTAAAAAGTATGCAAGTTCTTTTAGCGGCTTACTTTGCATTTTTGGTTTTTCACTACCTGTATCTTTTACACAGCCTGCAAGTCTTCTTTGAAGTGTTCCTAGTCCACCCCATTTTAACCTGTAAACTGGCATTTGAGTAGTAGAACCTAATGCAGGACTTAAAGCTTCTGCTCTAATTCTTTTACCAGCACCTTGAACATGGCATTCATTACAACTAATAGCTAGATATCCTCTTTGTTTGTAAAAAAGTTTTTTACCAGCTTCATAAGCTTTTGCAGCATTTGCACTTGGTATTGTAATGTTTATTCTCTTACCTCTTGATTTAAATGCAATATAACTTACAATTTTAGCAAGATCACCTTTGCCATACTTGAGTGGTTTTTCACCATTTTTTACCCTACATTCATTTACTGCTATTCCTATAGTTATGATTTCGTCTTTTTTAGTATCATAATATGGATAGTTTTGCTTGATAGCAGGATTAGGAAAACAACTAGAATATGTTTTGCCATTTGCAAATGGTTTATTAAACAACGCTGTTCCATCATCAAGCGGAATTTCATATGGTGGAAATGCGTTTATTTCAGCAAATTGTTCTTTGCTTGGTTTGTACCAACTTGCTGGACCATCTTGAAAAGCTTGTACATTTAATGGATAAATATAATCTTTTTTCAACTCTGCTTTGCTTACATATGGAAAGTATTTTGCTTGATTTGCAACAGGATTTTGAAATTTTTCTAGAAAAAACTTTCTAAAAGCAATCTTATCCTTTTTTGCTTGAGCATCATAATTTGCTGCATATAGTATTCCACTACTAATCATTATAGTCAGTGAAATTTTTAATAATTTTTTTAACATATTAATCTCCTTTTGTTAACAATTAAAGTATTTACTTTAATTTGATATCTTTTGTCTCAGAAGCTCCAGTATTGTCTTTCCACGCTACTGTTAGCACATCACCTTTTTTTGCACCTTTAAATACAAACTTTATATAAGGATTTTTTGATACTGCTGAAGTTGGATACATGTCATATACTAACCTTGAGCCAAGTTTTACAGTAAGGTGATTTATAAATTTTGGATCACCCTTTCCGCCACCGATTTTTCCTGATGCCATTGGATGTTTTACAAGAAGCTTAACTGTTGCTACATCATTTTTCACTTTTGCTATTGCTTTTATTCCCATTTTATTTCTCCTAAATTTCTATATTATTGTCATCTTGTTAAGGAAGAAAATTCCTAAACAATTCACACGCTACTAAAGCACAACCTTATGGTCGCATACTTTATTTAATTATTACTTTTTACTTGATGGGTTAAATCAACCACCACATCCACCAACAGTTACTTTTACTTGCTTAACCGCTTCGTGAAGTTTACCGTTTGCATCTTCAACAACTAATCTTACATCACCTGTTTTTCTCATTTTGATTCTAGTTGAGAATTTTGGAATTGTACCTTCTGGTAATTCCCAAGAAACTGCAAGTGGACGAGGATTGCCATCTATAAACAGGGTCATTGATTTTGCATTTGGCAAACTTGTCGAAACTGTTACAGGCACAGCTCCTCCATTTTCTGCAATATCTGGCAATTTTAAGACTACTTTATCATCTTTTATTACAGTTGTTGTACCATAAACACCTTTAAGCGCCTCATCAGTTGTTTTTGCATCAAATGCTTTTGGATGATCCGTTAAAATATTTGCACTTGATACCGATTGTAAGGCTACTACAGCCAAAGATGTGAAACCAAGTCCTATAAATTTTCTTCTTTTCATATTATATTCTCCTTTATTTTGCTTTTGTTGTTGCTTGTAGATATGCTACAAGTGCGTTTATTTGATGTTTTGTGATTTTGTGATTTCTGCCCATAGGCGGCATTAGCGTGTTGGCAACTGTTTTGTTTGGATTCCAAATTTTTTCAAATAACCATTCTTTTGGATATGTGTCTAAATTTGCTAGTTTAGGACCAATATCACCAGTTTGCGGTATACTTGGATCCCCTTGAACAGCATGGCAAGCCAAGCAATTACCAAGTTTTTTTGTAACAAAAACTTTTCTACCTTCTTTAATTAGAGATTCTTGGCTTGATGCATAAGCTACACTACTTCCAAGAATAGATATTAAAGCGATTGCTAAAATTTTCTTTGTATTTATCATTCTTTCTCCTTTATAAGATTTATTTACTTTTTTCAAGCATATATTTAACTGTGCTTTTAACATCTTCATCTGTTAGCGTAGAATCTCCGCCTTTAGGAGGCATAGCATTAAAGCCTTTAATCGCATGCTCTAATACTTCTTTTAGATTCTCTTTTGTAACATGAGCCCAAGCAGCTTTGTTTCCAAATACCGGAGCTCCAGCGATACCAGAGTCATGACATCCTGCGCAGGTGTTTTCATATATAGTTTTACCTGTGTCTGCTGTAGATTTTTTGCTCTCTTCTCCACCAAAGTAGTATCGTCCCTTGCCAAAAGGTGGTTTGACATCTGTCGCATCTGTTTTTATATGCATAACAACCATCTTAGAAGGTTTGATACAATTTTTCATACATCTGGTATTGTGAGTATCTGGCTTTCTCAGATTATTATACTCAAAACCTTTTTCATTTGGCAAATGCACAGACATAATAAACTTTTTATCTATAATTGTGCTATCTTCTATATCTTTTCCATTGACTTGTATCTCATTTAACTGAAGTATATATCCAAGTATCCCATATACCTCACTATCACTAAGCGATTTTGGAGCAGATAATGGCATAGCAGTCTGAATATACCAAAAAAATGGAGCTATATATGGTGCATAACTGCCTATTGTCTTTAATGGTCCTGGATCTCCTCCTGTTTTTGGATGAAGTGTTAAAGTACCAATTCCACCTGCAAGCACTGGGAATCTATCGACACCTTCACCAAAATCACCATGACAAGTAGCACATTTTGCACTAAAAACTTTAGCACCTTGCTCTACGCTCATTTTCCCACTTGGTAAGCCTTTCCCATCTGGTCTTGTATTAGTATCCCAAGCTTTTAAAGTAGCTTTAGAAGCTTTTTTCCCTAGGCTAAAGTTTTTTCCACTAAATTGTGTTTTGTAAACTTCTTTTACTGTGATGACAGGTTTTAGGATAATCGCGCCATCAATACCAATTTTTTGACCTTTTTTGTTTGTTGTTATATTAGGGTATGGATAACTATCAGGATTAGCTGGAGTGTAACTCAATTTTTGCGCACTAAGAGTTGTAGCCAAGATAATAGAGCTAGCCAATAGTGTAATATTACGAATAGATGTGTACATCATTTACCTCCCCATTGCTTTTTACTTCCCAGGTCTGGATAGCATTTCTGTGATACACTGCTTCTCTCCCACGGGCTGCTACTAACTGTGTCGCTGTTGGTTGAGTATATCCTGTATTGTCAGTTGATCTACTTTGCAACATCATAGGTTTTCCATCCCATTCTACTTCGGCAGCAAATCTTGTTACAGCCTTTGGTAAAACTAGACTGGTAAATTTAGCCTTTTTCCAATTTATACCTCCATCAGTAGAAACATCAACATTTGTGATAGTCCCTTTCCCTGACCAAGCTATTCCCTCGACCATTATAGTACCTTTTTTTAGTCCCTTCAAATTGCGTTCAGGGCAAGGATAAGTAATAACTGAGTTTGCTTCCATAACCCAATTATACATCTTAGCATGTCCATCAGGTAAAAGCATAGTATATTTTGTACTCTCTTCTCTAACCATCCAAGACTTGTCACCGAATTTTAGTCTTTTTAACCATTTTATTTGTATAGCACCTTCCCAACCTGGCAAAAATAATCTAACAGGATAACCTTGTTCAGGTCTAAGGGCCTCACCATTCATGGCATATACAAGCATAGCATCGTCTAAAACTTTTTCGACAGGAACACTTCTTCCGACTCCTGCAGGGTCTGAACCTTCAGGGAACATCCATTTGGCATCTGGTTTTAAACCGATGTCATCAAGTATCACTTTCAAAGGAACTCCAGTCCATTCTGAACAAGATAGCATTCCATGAGTTACTTGTAGTGAGTTTATTCCAGGTCCTCTCCATTCCATGCCATTATTTGCTGCGCACTCAAATGAATGAACAACACTAATACTCGGATATCTTTTAAGATCTTCTAAAGTAAGAACAACTTCTTTCTCTACAAGACCGTGAATAAGAAGTCTCCATTCTAATGGATTTATATCTACAACTCCGCCATGACATCTAGTGAAATGTAGTCCATTTGGAACTATGATTCCTTTTAGGTCTTGCCAAGGTGTAAAGCTAATAGATGATTTTTGATCAGCTGTTAACCAAGGCACAATTCTTCTAACTACATTTTTCTCGTATTTTGATGGAATCCCATACGGAAAAGCATTTACATCTCTTCCCCATTTAAAACCCCACTCAGGATTATTTGGTGGTAAATTTTTAGGGTTAACATGTGCCTCTGCGGCCTGAAGCTTGGTTGCCCCAACTCCTCCTAGCACAGCAGCAGCAGTTACAGAAAAGAAAAATCCTTTTCTTAAAAACGCGCTCCTACTGTCTTTAGGAGTTTTGTCTAACTGTTTCGCAACTTCTTGAATCAA
>CAZYTB010000039.1:0-17786 GCA_964650375.1 uncultured Campylobacterales bacterium
CATTTTCACCACACTGAGCTTGTGCTTTCTTCAAAGCTACTGCAGGAGTTTCGCCACTAAAAGTTAGAAATTTCACTAAGCAACCCTTTCTATAAAACAAAGGGGTATAATTACACTCTCCCTCTGTCTCCATTTTGGATGTGGAATTATCAGGTTTTTTGTTTTTCTTTTTAAGTTATCAAAAAATATTATATCCAAATCAATGCTCCTTGGTGCATTCTTAAAACTTCTTTTTCTCTTCTGCAATTTTTCTACATGTAGAAGATTTTTTAAAAGCTCTGTTGGTCCTATAGAAGTTTGTAAAACCAAAACAGCATTTAAAAAATTATTTTGTCTCAAAAAACCAAAAGGTGGATTCTCTAAAATTGGTGATGTTTCTAAAATATGAAATCTTCTATCTTTTAAAAAATATCGGAAAACAGATTCAAATCTCTTAAATACACCTCCAATATTTCCACCAATACCTATAACTGCAATATGTTTAAAATAGTTCTTTTTTGGCTTTTTTACAGGAAAATATTTATTAAAATACAAAGTTAAATCTGCACTTAACTCAATTTTTTTCAACTAATAACCTCAACACAATTCTCTTTAGCGATAACCGTATCTTCTATACGAACGCCGAATTTCCCAGGCAGATAAATACCAGGCTCAATTGTAAAAACCATATTTTCTTCTATAACATCATTTGATCTTGCACCAATTACCGGTAACTCATGAATATCTAAACCAACTCCATGTCCAGTAGAATGTATGAAATATTTACCAAAGCCCGCTTTTTCAATCACTTCTCTACCAGCCTTGTCTATCTCGCTAGCCTTTACGCCACTTTTCGCTTTTTTTATTGATGCCTCTTGAGCTCTAAGCACCGTGTCATATACTTTTTGTTTTAAATCGTCTTTAAATTTCATATTTTTTTCAAAAAACATTAAATCATCTGTATTTGCAGTTCTTGTTCGATCAGAGCAGTATCTTTTATACTTAACTCCTGCATCCAACAGCAACAACTCATCTTTTAAAAGAATTTTATCGCTCGGCAGTGCATGTGGTTTTGCTGCATTTGCACCAAGTGCTACTATAGGAGAAAAACTTAATTCTAGCTCTCCGTAATTTTTAAAAATATTTTCTGCTTTATTAAAAAGTCTTTTTTCACTAAGCCCAAATCCAAATTCTCTTACAAGTTTTGCAAATTCATCAAAAGCATTTGCTCCAAGAGTTGCTGCCTTTTTTAAAATTTCCAGTTCATCTTCCTTTTTTATAATTCTTTTTTTCTGAGAAAAATTAGCCTTTGGCTGAAAGTTGATAGAAAGCTTTGAATTTAATTCTTTAAACTCACCAACGCTCCACTCAGCTGGATTATAAACGAGTGTTTTTATCTTCGATTTTCTTATTAGTGCTCTTGCTACTTTAAAAGGGTCTCTTCTATCCATCTCAATAACTTGTGCATTTTTGATATATTCCCGAGCTTCAGTAAGATATCTAGCATCGGTTAAAAAAAAAGCTTCACTTCCAAGTTGCAAGAAAAGCTCATTGTCACATGAAAAGCCACATTCAAAATATACGGCATTTTCATCTTTCAATATATAATTCATTAAGCTTTGGCCGATTCTTCTTCTTGTTTTTTCTGTGCGACTTCCATAGCTTCCATCTCACCCAAAATTTGCAACAATGAAATCATAGCTAGATGATAACCAAATGGGCCAAATCCACTAATAACTCCCGTACTTACAGCTGCCGTCATACTTTTTGCACGAAAGTCTTCTCGTCTATAGATGTTGCTGATATGAACTTCTATAGTTGGTAAATTTACAGCGGCAATTGCATCTCTTATGGCGATTGAAGTGTGAGAATAAGCTGCAGGATTTAAGATAATACCATCGGCATCACCTAGGCATTCTTGAATCTTATCTACTATTTCGCCTTCTAGATTTGTTTGAAAAAACTCAATTTCAGTTCCATTTTGCTTTGCAACTGCTTCCATTTGTCCATGAATCTCTTCTAGTTTCATAGGTCCATAGATATTTTGCTCTCTATGTCCTAACATATTTAAATTTGGTCCTTGAATAACAACAATTTTCACTTTTGTTTCCTTTATATAAAAAATTTTTCTATTATACCAATAGCAACTAAAATATTTCATTAAGAGTTGATTTAAAAAATTGGGATATACTTAATTTAATCAAATTTTACACAAGGAGTTCAAATGAGTAAGATATTATTTATCGTTGGTGATTTCGTAGAGGATTATGAGATTATGGTTCCTTTCCAAGCATTAGCTGCTGTTGGTCATGAAGTGGTTGCTGTTTGTCCTGATAAAAAAGATGGTGATTTTGTGAAAACTGCCATCCATGATTTTGAAGGCGCTCAAACTTACAGCGAAAAACCTGGTCATAATTTTACATTAAATGGAACTTTTGAGGGATTAAATATTAAGAGTTTTGATGCGCTTGTAATTCCAGGAGGAAGAGCACCTGAATATCTAAGGCTTGATGAGAGAGTTTTGGAATTAGTAGAACATTTCGCAAATTCAAACAAACCGATAGCATCAATTTGTCATGGAGCTCAAATACTGGCAGCCGCAAATCTTCTTCGTGATAAAAAATGCTCAGCCTACCCGGCATGTGGTCCGGAAGTAAGGGAAGCTGGTGGATTTTATCAAGAGATAGCTATAACAGACGCTTTTACAGATGGAAACTTAGTAACCGCACCGGCGTGGCCAGCTCATCCTGCTTGGATTGCACAGTTTTTAGCAGTTTTAGGAACAAAAATTACACTATAAGATTTTGGGGTTTTATTTAGCCCCAATTTTTAATGAATTTAGAAAAAAATCTAGCTGATTTATGCACTCGTTATACTCTTTTGATGATTTGCTTCTTTTTGACATCAAAATCGCACCTTCATATACTGCTATCAAAAACAGTGACATAGCTTTTGTATCAACGGTTTGGATTTCATTTTTAGATATAGCTTTTTTTAGTGCATCTTCAAAAAGTTTTCCCCAGCTATTTAATATTTCATCCATCAATTTCACAAAATCTTCATCTAAACTAGAGCACTCTTGTAAGACATTTCCCAGAGGACATCCATTTTGAAAATTTTTGTCTTTATTTTTTAAAATCAAAAGTAAAGTATCTATTATATTCTCACTGCTTTGGCTTAATTCTTTCCAATTTTCTTCTACTCTTTTTAAGAATTTTTCTCTAATCATCGCCAAAACCAAATCTTTTTTTGAAGAAAAGTGATGATACAGCGAGCCTTTTTTAACGCCACTTTTTTCTAATATATCTCCTAAGCTTGTCCCGCTATATCCATTTTTATAAACTTCTTCAAAAGTTGCATCTATCAACTTGCTTCTTGAATCTTTCATATAAATCCTAAAGTTTTTAAAATTATATCATTTTTTAATCTGCTCTAGTATGATTTGTGGCTCTAGTCTTTTTGTATAATCTTCATCTATAAAATGATAAATTATCTCTGCATTTTTATCTACAATATAAGTGGCAGGCATTGGAATTTCATAACTTGATGAGTTATTTGAGCCAGGTATATCTATGCCAAATTGCTCATAAATTGGTCTTAAAGTCTCATCCAATGAATAAACCAAGCCAAATTCTTTTGCTACTTTATTATCTATGTCGCTAAGTACTTCATACTCTAACTTAGCTTTTTCTTTTGTACTAAGTGAATTGTCTGGAGTTTGGGGAGAAATGGCAACTATGGAGCTATTTAAACTTTTTAATTCATCATTTATCTCTTGCAAAGCCCTCAGCTCTAAACTACAATACGGACACCAAGCACCTCTATAAAAATTCAAAACTATATAATCATTATTTTCTAAAAATGTTTCAAAATCTACCATTTCCCCTTGTGTGTTTGTCAAAGAAAAATTTTTTATCTTATCGCCACTCTTAAGTGCATTTTGGCTTATCTTTGTATCTTTTAATTTTTGGGTAGCTTCAAGCATTATATCTTGTACTTCTTTTGGAGCTTTACCTCTAAACTCTGTCTTATATTCTTCTATTTTTTGTGCTAATCTTGACATTTCAAATCCTTTTATTTTTACTAAACCAACTGGTAGGTTTAGTAAAATTGTATCTTATTTTTTATCTACTGTCAAGCTCATTTTTGTTAAACTAAATAATAAAAATTAAAGGCTGATTTTGAAGATAATAAAGGCTGATTTTATCCTTACATGTAAGGATAATTTTGAGATTATAGAAGATGGTGCTATTTGCTTTGATGAGAAGATTATAGAGGTTGGCAAAACAAAAGATATCGTAAATAAGTACGAAGATGTGGAAATAATTTGGGCTGGTAAAAATTCTGTGTTGATGCCTGGACTCATAAATCCACATGTACACTTGGAGTTTAGCGCAAATAGAACTTCTCTTCAGTATGGAAATTTTATGCCATGGTTAAACAGTGTCATAAAAAATAGAGATGAAATCCTACATGTAGGAGGTGCGAAGTGTATAGAAGATGAGCTTCAAAGCATGCTGGAAAGCGGCACTACAACTCTTGGAGAGATAAGCAGTTTTGGAGATGATTTTGAACCTTGTTTGAAAACTCATGCCAAAGTTGTTTATTTTAATGAAATTTTAGGCTCAAGACCAGATGCGGTTGATATCCTTTTTAATGATTTTCGCTCTCGTCTTCATGTGAGCGAAGATTATAGAAGTGAAAAATTTATACCTGCTATATCTATTCATTCTGCTTATTCCACCCATCCGATTTTAACAAAAAATGTTCTTGATATCGCCAGAGCACAAAATTATCTTGTTTCTACTCACTTTATGGAATCAAAGGCTGAGAGAGATTGGCTGGATAGCGGAAATGGTGATTTTGTAGAATTTTTCAATTCCTTTGCTCCAAATGCAAGACCATTAAATAGTGCTATGGAATATCTTGAACTTTTTTATGACACAAATGCACTTTTTACCCACGCTACTTATGCAAATCAAGTTGAAATCAAAATGATAAAAGAAATGGGCGGCTTCATAACACATTGCCCTGTTTCAAACAGGCTTTTAAATTCGGGCAGACTTGAGATAGAAAATATAGATAAAGGTATGCTAAACTTAGGAACAGATGGACTGAGTTCAAACATATCTCTTAGTCTTTGGGATGAGATGAGAGCGGCTTTAATGATACACTTTCTTGCAGATTTGAAGAAGTTATCTAAACAACTTTTAAAGATGAGTACGATAAATGGTGCAAGAGCTTTGGGTCTAAATAATGGGGTGCTAGAGGAAAACAGGGATGCTGATATTTTAGCTATTATTTTACCTGACAAATTAGAATCAGCCGATGACCTTGCTACACAGTTGATTTTGCACACCAAAAAAGCAAATCAAATTTATATAAATGGAGGAAAGATAAAATGATAGTTTTTAGATTTTTAGGGAAAATTTTAAATTATATACAAAACCACTTCAAAGCGATGCTATTTTTACTTTTATTGTTTTTAATTTTTGCTCCATTTGGAAGTGAAAAATTGCAAACTCCTAATCTCTCAGTTATAAAAATTGATGGAGAGATTGGAAATATAGATAAAATAATGCAACAAATTGATAATCTAGCAAGAAACAAAAACATAAAAGGCGTACTACTAGATGTAAACTCTCCAGGTGGTGCACTCGCTCCTTCAGTTGAACTTTCAATGGCTATTAAAAGACTCTCAAAGATAAAACCTGTCATTGCCTATGCTAGCGGAAGTATGGCTAGTGGAAGTTATTATGCTTCTATCTGGGCAAACAAAATCATAGCAAATCCAGGAGCTTTTATAGGCTCCATAGGAGTTTTATTTCAAGCGCCAAACATAGAAGAATTAGCCAAAAAAATTGGCATTTCAGAACAAGTAGTCACAGCTGGAGCCTATAAGCAGATGGGAACAATGACGCGAAAGTGGACACCAAAAGAAAAAGCTGCCTTAGAAGGCTTGATAGATGATGCTTATGCTATGTTTATAAAAGATGTAGCAACTGCAAGAAAGCTTGATCCTAAAAAATACAAAGATTACGCAGACGCAAGAGTTTTTATGGCTCAAAAAGCAAAAAAAATTGGGTTGATTGACGAAGTTGGCTCTATATATAGTGCTAAACTAGAGCTTATAAAGATGGCAAATGTGCTTTATCCTATCTGGCAAAAACCTGACATGATGGATGAATTTTTAAAAGAGCTAAAAGCAAGCAGCCATATTACAATAAATCTTGAAAATTTGATCGGGAAGCTAAAATAACATCTTGAAAAAATATTCATTTGCACTTTTTGCCGGAGTTTTGGTTTTATTTGCTTGTTTAGGTCTTGGCAGGTTTGCTTTTGGTATGGTTTTGCCAAGCATGCAAAATGATTTAAATATAAATGTAACACAATCTGGTTTTATAGGAACTAGTAATTTTTTAGGCTACCTTGCTGGACTTCTTTTTTCTGGTGCATTTTATGCTAGATTTGGAGCTTCAAAATTAATCATAAGGTCTTTGTTAACGCAGGGGCTATTTATGTTATTTATGGTTTTTGGCTTAAACTATCTTTTTGTTTCATTTTTTTACTTTTTTGCCGGTTTTTTTGGAGCTCTTGCAAATATGTCAGTCATAGCATATATAACTCAGATAGTTCCAAAAGAGATAAGAGGAAAAGCAGTAGGGCTTATAACTCTAGGCAATGGTTTAGCTATAATCCTCAGTGGATACTTAGTGCCATATATGGAATCAATTTACAAAGCCGAGTCCTGGAGGATAAGCTGGGGAATTTTTGCTTTTTTAACGATGATTATAGCACTCATAATTGCCCCAGGATTAAAACATGATAATCCGCATATCAATAAAAACAAAAGCACAAAAGAGCCATATTTTGAGATATTAAAAGATAAAAGATTTATCCAAATAGGTGGGATTTACTTCTGTTTTGGTATCACTTATGTTATTTATGTTACATTTTTTGTGTTAGCAAGCATCGATAAATGGCATATCTCATCAAATGTCTCTGCACCTTTTTGGATATTGCTTGGATTTTTGAGTATGTTCTCAGGAACACTCTTTGGAATTCTATCTGATAAGATAGGAAGATGGAAAACTCTAAGCATAGTTTTTTTAATACAGAGCATAGCAAATATCATAATGGCTTTAAATGTTCCAGCTTCATATCTTTGGATTTCAGCTTCACTGTTTGGAATCTCAGTTTGGGCAATCCCTTCTATCATGGCAGTTTTAACAGCTGAGACTTTTGGCATGGAAAAAACGGCAAGTATATTTAGTAAGATAACCATAATCTTTGCACTAGGACAAATCATAGGTCCAGTAGGGGCTGGTTTTTTGACTGATCTTACACACGATTTCTCATATGCCTTTGGTTTCTCATCTATCATGACATTTTTGGCTTTTATAGGCTCTACATCAATAATTTTGAAAAATAAAAATATAATATAAATTGCTGCCTTCATAACTCATATATATATTCGAGAAGATTTAAAAGTGGCAGAAACAGCATTTCAACTTCAGCAATATCTATATGGCTCTGGTTTGGAAAGAAAAAATGACTGTTGCGGTTACGGCGTGTGCGGATTATGATATAAAACATCTGTATTATGAGCTTTGTTTTTTGTGTATCTAGTGCTATTTTTTCAAAAAGTTCATTTTCTGCCCTTTTTAATGCCGTGCTGATTGTACCTGTGTTGATTTGTGCGATATATTTAATCTCTAAAGTTTTTAGCGTTTCCTCTAGCCAAGTATTGGTTGGCGCGACAACTTTTTGACCATATTCACCATGAGCCCTTTTTTTAAAAAAGGAAACTTGGTGTTTTAATAAACAAGCTTTGAGCAAAATCTCTGCAGAGAGTGAAATATTACGCCAAAAATCAACAGCTTTGAAAGGATTTTCCAAGAAATTATCTGAGATTTCATAAGTAGAATTATCATAAGAAACAAAATTATCAATAGTAGCTAAATGTATCGCATAATTGTGATTTTCTTCATGTATATTGCTTATATCAATACTCATTTTATAGCCTCACTTTCAACAACTATAAACATATTTTTACACCTATTTATTTTATTATTTTATTTGAATTATACTATAAAATGAAGACTAAATGAAATTTAAGGAAACAAATGCCATTATCAATACATATAAAATTATCCATTAGACTTCTTGCAAAACTCATATATGAACGACTCTGCAACCGGTGGGTCAAAGCTTTAGCTTTGGGGTACCCACCGTGTGAAGCCTTAGTGATGATATGAGTTTTGCAAGAAGTCTATTGATTGAAGGAGAAATGATGTTCAAAGACCGTAAAGATGCAGGTTTACAATTGGCATTTGCACTGCAACATTATCAAGACCAAAATGCATTGGTATTGGCAATTCCCAGAGGAGGCGTAGAAATAGGGTATGAAATCGCCAAGGCATTGCATGCTGATTTTGATCTTTTAATCTGTAGAAAACTTCCCTATCCTGATAATCCTGAGAGTGGATTTGGGGCAATCGCAGAGGATGGTTCACTTTATATCAATGAAGTAGCTGCAGCTTATGTTGGCGAGGGAAATATTCTTCACATTATCGAGCAACAAAAAGAAGAAATAAGACGACGCGTAAAAAGGCTAAGAGGTGGCAGAGCACTGATACAGACAGCAGGTAGAATTGTGATTTTAGCAGATGATGGAATTGCGATGGGATCGACCATGCATGCAGCAATACAGATGTGCCATAAACAAAATGCTGCTAAAATCATCATAGCAGTCCCTGTTGCAGGACGCCATATGTTACAAGAATTTTCCAAAATAGTTGATCAGGTAATTGTACTAGAATCTCCACCCAACTTCCATGCAGTCGCACAAGTCTATGAAAACTGGTATGATGTAAGTGATGAAGAAGTGTTAGAGATTATGCATGAACATAAAGGATAATTTAATTATAAAACAGTAGCTGAACTTATTACCGCGATAAGGTTTTAATGATATATTTACTTCATTTTAATTAAAAAAGTTGTTATTATGCTCTAATGACAAATAAAGTTTACAAAAATATTCCTTTTGTCTTACATGGATGATGTTGATGTTTCTATCTCTTTTGATGGAATGCAAAAGTAAAACCCTTGAAAATAATCAATAGACAATCCTTGTAGTTTTTCAAAAATCTCTTTTGAACTAACAAATTCGGCAATTACTTCAACATTTAAATCTTTTGAAAAATCCGATATTGCTTTTACCAATATATAAGCTTTCTCATCTGTCAAAATATTTTTTATAAGAGAAGCATCAATTTTTATGTAATTAGGATTTAGTTTAAATGTTTGTATAAAATTTGAGAATCCAGAGCCAAAATCATCTATCGCTACTCTTATTCCATACTTTCGCAATACCTCTAGTGCATTTTCCACTACAACATATTCTCCTATTATTTCACTTTCCAAAACTTCTACAATCAATCTCTTCCCGATATCATACTCGATAATTTTATCTTCTAAAAATTGCATGCGCTCTAAATCTGCTAAATCTTGAAATGAAAGATTGATAGAAAAATCAACGGTTAATGCAGCCATTTTTGCAAAAACTTTATCAATCATAACTCTGGTTAATTTTTCGTACTGATGTGATTCCATCGCTGTATTGAGAAATAAAAAAGGAGAGATTAATTTTTCACCATCATCATTATACTGCACAAGACGCATCAGAGCTTCATATTTTACTATAGCTCCATTTTTATCTACAATACCTTGAAATACTGGGATAATATCATCATTTTGCAATGCCTTTTTAATTTCAGATTTCCAATAAAGATGCTTTATAAGACGATTTGAGCTATCAATCTCTTTTGAGTAGACAACGATTTGCTTATTTTGCTTTTTTGCATAAACAAGAGCCATGTCAGCTTTGATTAATGGATCTTCTTTTTCAATACAAGCTCCGATAGTAACTTCGACATCTATCTCTTCGTCTATATCCTCAAGATAGATTTTAGTTGATTCTAGATGAGCTAAAAGCCTGTTTTTACTTTCTTCAAACGATATCATCTCCAAGGAAGAATCTTTGTTGCGGCAAAGCATAAAAACATCACTATAAACACGATAAAGGCAATAGTAGTTTTTTGAATTAAATAATATGAGAGACTCGGCAAATTTTTTCAAAATTGTATCCCCGGATTTTAAGCCATAAAGATCGTTAAGTTTTTGAAATCCTTTTATATCTATCAAAAATAGTTCTTCATAATCGTTACAGCAGATATTTTTCATTATCGCTTCATGATTCCACAATTCTGTAAGGTAGTCATGATATATGCGATATTCCAACTCGGCCGTGCGCTCTTTTACTTTAGCTTCGAGATTATTATTTGAAGATTCCAGCTCTTTCTGGTATTTTTTTATCTCATTTTGTAAATTAATTTTTTCAACAACTTTTCCAATTGTTTCAACAAACTGTTTTAATTCAAGTGGCTTAAGCAAGTAGCCATCAATATTAAGCTTAATGCTTGAAATAAAGAAATCTGTTTCATTATGTGCTGAGAGCACAAGAATCGTAATAGATTTATTTATGTTTCTTATCGCTTTAGCCATATCCAGCCCATTCATTTTTGGCATACTGATATCTGTAAGAATTAAATCAAAATGGTTCTCTTTAAAAAGCTTCAATCCCTCCTTGCCATTTGCAGCAACTGTAATATCATCAAAAAATCGCTCTAACATTTCCATCGTAAATAATCTGGCCTCAGCGTTATCTTCAACATAAAGCAGCCGCAGTCCTTTGCAGGCATCTAAATAAAGTTTTAATTGGTCATTATTTTTCATAATTACACTTCCTTGTTTTCTAGTGGTATTTCTATTGTAAATTTTGCCCCTAGTTTTGTATTTTCAACAGTTAATTTTCCGCAGCAATGTTCTTCTATGATGGTTTTAGACATATATAATCCCAAGCCGGTTCCATCCTTCTTTTTCTTTGTGCTAAAGTATGGATCAAAAATTTTGCCCAAAATCATATCAGGTATGCCTCCTGCATTATCTTCTATCTCTATATTGGCATTTGCTTCTTTAATGTAACCTTTTATCCATATCTTTGCATCTTTAATCTTTTTTTCTAATAGAGCATCTTCTGCATTTTTTAGTATATTTAATACTACTTGTTTTATTTCATTAATATAGCTTTTTACAATAACTTCGTCTTTAATATCAATATGGACTTCGATATTTTTATTTGTAAGTGTAGGGCCTATTATGTTCATAGATTCGGTGATTATTCTATTGATAGATAATTCTTCTAGTTTTTTATCATCCTTGAAAAAACCTCGAAAATCATTTATAATTTCTGAAAGGTATTTAGAAAGTTCATTGATTGATTCTAAACGCTCTTGAAAAAATTCTTTGTTGTAATTATCCATCATTACATCTAAAGTAAGTGTACCAGTCACTGCCGATATGGAAGCCAATGGCTGTCGCCACTGATGTGCAATCATACTAATCATCTCTCCCATTTGTGCTAGTCTGGACTGTTGAATCATATAACTGGTTTTTTCTTCATTTTTTCGCACCTCATCTAATATGCGAATTTCAAGCGTGCTTAAGAGTTTTTCATACTCCTTGGAAATTGTAATATTCTCTTTTATAAAGTTATAACCCTTTATATTTCCTTCATCGTCAATATCAGCTGAAATATGTGCGTTTACCCAAAAATATCCTCCAGTTTTTGTTTTATTTTTAATTTCTCCAGCCCAACTTTTCCCACTTTCGATTTTTTTCCAAGGCTCACTAGATAGTTCTTCTTGTATGTCTTCATGATAGATTAAATTATGTGGTTTTCCTATAAGTTCTTCTGAGCTATAGCCTGAGACATCTTGAAAGGCTGTACTTATATATACAATTTTACCTTTATTGTCTATTTTCGAAGCAATTATATATTTGTCAAAAGCTTGCAGAAGCCGACGAAGTTCTTCTGTTTTTTTCACCATAGAGCCCTTGCCGACTATAAAATCTTTATATGGCAATAATAATTGATTTACTAATTCAACATAAGAGTTAAAGAGTACATCAATCTCATCATTTTTTGAAGTAAATATTAATTTATCTTTGGTCTCCAACGATGTAAAATTACCAGTTTTTATATCTTCTGTTATATCAGTAATACTATTGATTCGACCAACAATATTTTTGATGATGGCTATGGAAATAAGTATGCTCAAAAGAATAGCAATAGCAATCATCATCGCGATCACATAAGTCATTCGTTTTTCTCTAACTTTAGCCTTACTATAAAATTCATTAATTTTGTTGTCTGCAAATTTTATTAAATTCTCAACTTTTTTGTATAATATTTTTTGTTGTTGTTCTGTTTTATTAAACAGTAGTTTTCTTGTATTTTTGTTATTTTCATTGATTGTTTTCCTCAGCAAAATTATATACTGCTGGTATGTTAAATACACTTGTCTTATATCTTCTTGTGAACCTAAATATCGCTGGAAAATTTTTTTAAAATCTTCTTGAATTATAATGTCATTTTTATTAATTTTGGCATTTATCTCATTTATGTCTTGCTTATCTCTACCCATCAATGCGTTTACTATTGTATAGCTCTCAAAAATATTAGAGTGTATGTTTTTTGCTGTATTACTTACAATATAAGAATGAAGAAATATATTGTCAAGCATCTCTTTTTCTTGTTTTAATTCTACAAAAGTAAAAACAATTACGCCACTCAATATCGCAACAATAGCAACAAATCCAATTTTGAGTTTAAGAGCAATTGACATAGATTTTATTTTCATTGTGTTCTCCCTTTAATACCTTATATAATATCCATTTTTTTAAATTCACGGATAAGTGCCATCTGTCTATTTGCTAGGTATTTTCTAATTTCACCTCTTTTTTGAGTGTTTAGTTCAAATAAAGCAACAATATAATAATTTTGTTGATTTGTATCAACTCTATAAACACTTGCAGAAGTAGTAAATACTATTGTTTTATTATTTAGGCTTAAGTTGACAGATATCTTGATGTCTTTACCTATTTCTATGCCAGCGGGTAGTGCATTTATCTCTAATTTTATAGATACTTCAGAAATATCAACTATCCTAGTGCTACCAATAAATTTTATATCTTTATAATAAAAAGTACAGCTATGTTTAGCTTCTGGCTCCAATCGTATATACTTTCTATCAACTACATTATGAGTAGCAAAACTAATTTCATCGATTATTACAGATTGATTATCTAAGTCAATTTCTTTAATTGTTTTACATGTGATATTTTTTGGAAATATTTCAGAATCTATAGTCATGAATTGTGCTATATTTATAATTTTAAGTTGAGGATAAGTCGTCTTCATTGTGATTTTATCATCAGTAATTTTTGTGATATCAGCATTATTAACGATGGTTAAGCCTTTATAAAAATTATGTATCTTAATCTCAGCTCCGCTGTTTTTAGCTACTCTCATCAAAGTAAAAATTGATTTTTTATCTTGCATGGAATCATCTACTTTGCTCGCTTTGGCGTCAAAAATATCCATCAGATTCAACTCTGTTATGTCATCAAAGGAGAGTATAAAATATCCCTCTTTTTCTGGAATTTTGCGTGATTTCAAAATAAGATGACGATTTTCATCTTTATGATTTTTGATCTTTACATGAAACAGTTTTTCTTCATTTTGTGTCGCAACATCATACCAATGAGCTGAGGGAGTAGAATATAAAAATCCTTTATGTTCGAGCAGTAATTTATCTAAGTCAGTATTTTTCTTTTCAAAATCTTCCAAGTCATCAACTCCAAAAAATTCCAAAAAATAGTGATTAGAAAGAATGAATTTTCCTTGACGCATCATTATGACTATATTATTTTGATAATCAAAGATACTTTTAATTTGATCAGAAAAAAGGCGGCGGTTTTCTTCCTTTTGAATCGATAAAACCAAATCATAGATGGCTTGAACAAGTTCTGAAATTTTTACTGGTTTATGCAGAAAACGAAATATCCCTAGATTGATTGCTGAATGCAAATGTTCTTTTTCATCAAATGCGGATAAGATTAGAATTTTACATTCAAGATCTAGTGCTTTAATCTTTTTTATCATACCAAATCCATCTAACTTTGGCATATTGATATCTGTGATTATAATTTTTGGTTTAAATTTTATATATTTGTTATATCCATCTTCGCCATCTTCAGCCACTATGACATTATTAAATATTTTATTTAATAAGCCTAGCATATTTTTACGCAGACCTTCATTGTCTTCTACATATAATACATCTATATTATTTACTAGACTTTTTATTTTTTCTATCTGTTCATTCATAAGACTGTGCCCATCCTACTTAACTTTATGCAATCATGAATATTTTATTAAACCAGTAAAAACTTTTACTACAAAATATACTTAATGAATAATTATTCGTAGTTATTATAGCATAAACCATTAAGCAAATTGACAAATATCTCTCACTAGAGAATTTAAAAAAATAAAATTATATGATTTTTTGAGTATGCAGAACTTTTGATTCTATTACGATTTTATTTGTTTGTAGCTCAAAAATATCATCAATTTTCAGAGTTTCCGGTTTTATTGTTTTTCCATTTTTTACTACTTGGGCAAACGATTCATTTAATTCAAGTGTTGGGTTTTTTGAGACAAATGCTGTTTTAAGGTTATCTAAAGTTTGTTCTTTTCTTATTAAATTTTGCCTACATGTGAAAGAAAGATTATCTTTTGATATGAGTATTTCTCTTTGTTTTTCTTGTAGAATTTGAGAGAGTTTTGTGCTAAATCTCTCTTTAAGTATGTTTATTTCCTGAGATAATAAAAAACTTTTTTGCTCAAACGAATATCTTTGAAATTCACTTCTTAAGTTTTGGAGTTCCAAACTTTTTTGAGCAATTGTTCGCTTATATGAATTTCCCATCTGGTCTATCAAATTATCTATACTCATCAACAGCTCATTCTTGTCCGGCAGTATCATCTCCATAGCAGCTGATGGCGTAGGAGCCCTAAGGTCTGCTACAAAATCACTTATAACATAATCTATCTCGTGTCCGACTGCCGAAACAACTGGTGTGAGTGCTTTAAAAATGGCATTTGCTACAATCTCTTCATTGAAGCCCCATAAATCCTCTATACTCCCGCCGCCTCTTCCTATAACAATAACATCCAGCCCCAAAGAATCCGCCAATGCAATATTTCCAGCTATATTTGCTGCACTTTGCTCACCTTGGACTATCGTATCTATAATCGTGATTTTAACCAGTGGCCATCTATTTTGTGCAATTCTTAGCATATCTTGCAAAGCGGCTCCTGTTCCTGAAGTCACAACTGCCATGGAATTTATATATCTTGGTATCTCTTTTTTAGTAGTTGCTTCAAAATAGCCTAAATTTTTGAGTTTTTCCTTTAATTGTTCGTAAGCTTTAGCCAATGCACCGCTGCCACTGGGCTCAATATTTGCACAATTCAACTGATAACTTCCTCTTGGAACATATGCAGAAATAGAACCATGAATAATAACACTCATACCCTCTTCTAAGCGAAATCTCATCTTAGAATTGTTGCCTTTAAACATAACACAAGAAATAGAAGAATTTTCATCTTTAAGCGTAAAATATAGATGACCTGAGCTGTGATAAGTGAATCTGGAAACTTCTCCTTCAACATTTACATGTATAAAAGTGCTCTCTAAAAGTGATTTTATTTGCGTGTTTAAACTAGTGACACTTAAAGTTTGATTCACCTTTTTTTCGCTATCACCAAAGTTGAGATATCCATAGAAAAGCTTTTGGAAAATTCGGTTGTAAATCCTGCATCATCAAGTTCTTTTTGCAACATATCGGAGGTCAAAAATCCCTCTATAGAATTTGGTAGATACTCATAAGCTTCTTTATTTTTTGATATAAATCCACCAATTTTTGGCAACACTTTATTCATATAAAAATCTTTTAGAGCAAACAGTGTCCCCTTTTTATCATCTTTTGTAAATTCCAAAATTACAACATAACCACCTGGTTTTATCACTCTTGCAAACTCTTTAAATGCTTCTTCTCGTTTAACTACATTTCTTATGCCATAACTAATGCTGAGTATATCGACAATCCCATCTTGCATAGGCAGAGATGTAGCTTCAGAGATAACAAATTCAAAATGAGGGAATTTCTCCTTTCCGACATTAACCATGCCGATTGATGGGTCAACTCCGATTATCTTTTTTATATTTATTTTAGTTTTTTTGGCTTGTTTATCCCAATAACCCATCATATCACCTGTCCCACAGGCAACATCAACAATCAAATCAATTGGTTTGTCATATCTTGCAAATATTTCATTGCAAGCTTTTTTTCTCCACTGTATATCAACACCCATGCTTAAAACTCGATTTGCTTTATCGTAAGTTGGTGCTATGTCATCAAACATTTTTACTATTTTTTCTTGTTTATTTGTATTGGTCAAAATTCACCCCTATTTTTCATGTATAAGTTTTCCAAAAGAGTATATATAATATGTTGGATTTGTATAATATCTTAATGGCTTATTTTCCTTAAAAAATGATGTATAGAAGCTACTAAAAGAATAAAGATTTACAGCAATTAAAACAGATCCAACAACTAAACCAATAATCTTATAAGAAAATTGCTTCTTAAGTGAATTATAATTAATCTTATAAAAATAGATAACAATTGAAGGAAGAATACTATAAAAAAATAAATTTAAAAACAGTTTAAAGCCCATCAAATCACTTACTTTAACACCTTGTGTTAATATAGTGTGTATCGTCTTATCATCTAAAATAAGCCCGTAACTGTTCATAAGATAACTTGTAAAACCTGTTATAATAAACAATAATATAAGAATCGGTTTAAGTGTCCATTTGAAATTTATAAGATTTAAAAGAATGTAAATAACTGAGCTTAAAACCAGAAACAAAGATATATAATACCAAAGATTTGCACTCACAAAAGGATAAACTTTAGCTACTTTTTTCCAAAAAAAATCATTATAAAATGCTGAAAAAAGTAAAGACGAAACAACCATAATAAATTGGCTACTTTTAAACATATACTTCCTTTAAAAAATTTCTGCTATTATACCCAAAATATTGAATGAAAGGTAAAGATTGAAAGATATAGAAAAATTTTTAAAAGCTGTTGGCAATGACGAATTTGTAGAAGGTCATGAAATTTTAGAAGATAAGTGGAGAGAGCTTAAAAAAAATCCAAACACACTAGAAGAAAGCAAAATTCTAAAAGGTTTGATAAACGGTTCCACCGCACTAGCACTTAAAAATATGGGCAAAGAAAAAGGTGCTAAAACTGTTTGGGATACTTTTGAAAAATACAGACCACTTATAAAAAGTGAAATTTGCGAAGATACTATAAAATATAAAGAAGCGGAAAAATTACTTGATGAAAAATTCAAGCTCTACATGTAGAGAGACTGTCTTAATCTAAGTAACATTTTTACAGGTCCAATCAGGATAATTTCTTCTTATGAAAGCATTAAGCTCTTTTTCGCTCTGCGAATAATCTTTTAAATTTTGATTATTACTGCTTTCTTTTTCTGTACTTGAAATTATCATACCCGCACCGATTGTATTGTTTGTATATTTATCTATAATTATAAAACTGCCTGTATATCTATTTTGAGTGTATGCGTCTATTGCTATTTTTCTATCAAGCTTTAACGAACATTTTCCTATGTCATTTAATTCTAATTTGTCTGTAATTTGCTTTTTAAATGTATCTATATCTTTTCTATATTCTATTGATGTGAAACTTCCATTTATCACAGAAGTTGCTCGTTTAATTATGTAATTGTCGTTTAATTT
>CAZYTB010000040.1:0-17219 GCA_964650375.1 uncultured Campylobacterales bacterium
CGACCTCCGGCTTATGAGACCAGCGCTCTAACCAGCTGAGCTACCTTGACACTTTAATTAAGGACGAAATTATATCTCTTAAATACTTATAAATTGGTTAATCAAAGAGTTGCAAAAATTTGTTCAATGGTGCTTTTAACTCTTCCGGTACTTTTTTGTCTATAACATCTTCTATTTTGTTTTTTATGTATTGTGAGGATTTTATATTTATTTTTGGCTCATATATTGATCCTTTTATTTCTCCGCTTAAATCTTTTTTGTCGATATTTACATTAAATACTGAGTCTGTTTGTTTAGTTTTTAGATTTATATATCCTGCTGGGATTTTAAGATAGCTACTTTTACCATGCATTGCAAGTGAAAAATTGATATCATCCGCATTTATATTGCCATCTAAAGTTGAGTTATCATATACTTCTTGGGTTATATCAAATTTAGTTATTGCTAGAATCAAATCGCTAAACTCTCCTTGTTTTAATCTCCCATCTTTTGCAACTGCATGAAATTTTCCTTTTTTAGTCAATACATCATAAGTTATATTTGCCTGAACGATTGAATCAAAAATTTCTGGTATATAAGCCATATAGCTCAGCTTCACAGAAGATATATTTGCCAAATTCATAGTTAAAAGATTATTTTCATATAAAAATGTACTATTTGAGTCTAAAAATTTACTTTTTCCATTAACCTTGAATTTATCCCCTGTTCCTGTAAAATTCCCGTTTAAATCAAATGTTCCTCTTAATTTTGCTTTTGTTAAAAACTCTACATTTGATAAATTATCCACGCTTAGTTTATAATCACCATTATATGTTTTTGTATCAATATTATAAATAATTTTTTCATTTTGTAAATTAAATATAGTAGATACAAAATCACTCTTTGCGGATAAAATATGCTGCCTAACAATACTGTTTACATGTAGTGAAAAATTATTGTTTACAGGTAAATCTACATTTGCGAATTCTTTTATCTTCTTGGTTAGAAATCTTCCCTCATAAAGCCTTATATCTGCTTGCGAATTTAGAGAGTATATATCACTAAATTCAATATCTCCATCAATTTTAGCACTAAAAAAGCTCTGTAAATTAAGCATATCAAAAATTTTATCTGATTTAAGATTTATAAAATTAATATTTGCAGTTTTATTCAGCATGGATATATTAATCTTTCCACCAAATTTTTTACTTTGTGCTTTTAGTGATATATCTTTGCCTTTGATATCGAAATCGCCATTTATTTCCATGTTGCCAGTTAGTTTTGTACCGATAAACGACTTTAGTAACTCAAGATTTGGTAAAAAAAGGCTGTATTTGCTAGATAAGTTTTTATTTTTTATATTAAACTTACTTGCTTTAAATTTTAATTGTGCAATATTGGAAAAAATATTCCCCTCACTATAAACTATACCATCTTGAATCTTTGAGTTTACTGCACCCTTATAACTTATAGGTTCATCAAATTTGATTGCAAAATCTTTTTGAATTTCTTGAATATCTAATATACCAAAATGTATAATACTATTTGCTACGCCGTTAAAATTTGTACCATCCGTTGATGTCAAATTTGCATGAATGTCCAAAACTCCTTGAGTATAAACTGGTTTATTTAATAAAGATAAAATATCTTCCATCCTTGCATTTTTTGCATTGATCTCTATTTTTTGAATTTTTTTATCTTTTATTGTTATTGAAAATCCGGTTTCTGCTCTAAAAACAACACCATCACCATCAATGCTAAATTTCTTTGGATTGCCGCTAATAACTCCAGTGAGTTGGATGTGATTTTTTATGTACATGTAGGGTGTTTTTAGATTTCTGGCATCTATCTCATAATTTAAGTCGAAATTTCTATTGAAAATATTCACTCGACCATTTAATACAAATTTTGATTTTTTATCTACAGTTATTGCAAAATCAATAAAATCTGGCTTTAATATCATAGAATTTATACTTACTTCATGTCCTATGCGTTTTTCAATTTCCTGTTTTACATATGGTTTTAAAAAATCATTTCCATTTTTTGTAAAAAGAACCATATAAACCAAAGAAAACAAAAAAACAAAAAATACAATTATAGATACAAATATACGCACATATCTTCCTTTATTATTTATATTTATTTAAAATACTTTAGTCCATTACACTAAACTATTTTAAATATTTTATAAAATATCTTGACATTTTAGCATATTTTCTGTAAAATACTGTCACTCAAACACAAAGAGTGCTAAAAAATTATACTAAAAGGATATACGATGACTTTTAAACCATTAGGAAAAAGAGTTCTACTTCAAATAATTGAAGAACCAAAAAAAACTGCAACAGGCACAATTATACCTGATAATGTAAAAGAAAAACCTTTAAGTGGTGAGGTGATTTCTGTAAGTCAAAAAATGGAAGATGAGGGAAACATAGCTGTAGGTGATAAGGTAATATTTGCTAAATATGCTGGTACTGAGCTAAGCCTTGATGGCAAAGATTATTTAGTAATGAACAAAGATGATATCTTAGGTATTTTAAAATAAAAATTAAGGAATAAAACATGGCAAAAGAAATATATTATTCAGATAAAGCTAGAAATGCTCTTTACGAGGGTGTAAGAAAATTAAATGATGCAGTAAAAGTGACTATGGGACCAAAAGGAAGAAATGTACTTCTTCAAAAAAGCTTTGGAGCTCCTAGTATCACAAAAGATGGTGTTTCAGTTGCTAAAGAAATTGAACTAGTTGATACTATAGAAAATATGGGTGCACAGCTTGTAAAAGAGGTTGCTTCAAAGACCGCGGATGAAGCAGGGGATGGCACAACAACTGCTACTGTTTTAGCTCATGCTATATTTAAAGAAGGATTAAGAAATATTACTGCTGGTGCAAATCCAATTGAAGTAAAAAGAGGCATGGATAAAGCTACTGAAATTATCACGGCTGAACTCAAAAAAATGTCTAGAGAAGTTAAAGACAAAAAAGAAATAGCGCAAGTTGCAACTATTTCAGCAAACTCTGATTCAGTTATCGGTGAATTAATAGCAGAAGCTATGGATAAAGTTGGAAAAGATGGTGTTATCACTGTTGAAGAAGCAAAGGGAATCCAAGATGAGTTAGATGTTGTTGAAGGTATGCAATTTGATCGTGGTTATTTATCTCCATATTTTGCTACAAATACAGAAAAAATGGAAACTAAACTAGAGAACCCTTATATACTATTATATGATAAAAAGATTTCAAATCTTAAAGATTTACTTCCTATCTTAGAGCAAGTTCAAAAAGGTGGAAAACCTCTTTTAATTATCGCTGAAGATATTGAAGGTGAAGCACTTGCAACTTTGGTTGTAAATAAATTAAGAGGCGTTTTAAACATCGCTGCTGTTAAAGCACCTGGTTTTGGTGATAGAAGAAAAGCAATGCTGGAAGATATCGCAATATTAACAGGTGGTGAAGTTATCAGTGAAGAATTAGGCAGAACTCTTGAAAGTGCTACTATGGAGGATCTCGGTGAAGCATCATCTATTCTTATAGACAAAGACAATACTACTATAGTAAATGGCTCAGGCGACAAAGAGAAGATAGATGCAAGAGTTGGACAAATAAAAGCTCAAATTGTTGAAACTTCAAGTGATTATGACAAAGAAAAATTACAAGAAAGACTTGCCAAGTTAAGCGGTGGTGTAGCTGTTATAAAAGTTGGTGCTTCAACTGAAACAGAAATGAAAGAGAAAAAAGACAGAGTTGATGATGCACTAAGTGCCACTAAGGCAGCTGTCGAAGAAGGTATAGTTATCGGTGGTGGTGCTGCACTTCTTCTTGCCAACTCAAAAATAGAATTAAAATTAACTGGTGATGAAGAAATAGGTGCCGCAATCGTTAGTCGTGCTATCAAAGCTCCTTTGAAACAAATCGCAGAAAATGCTGGTTTTGATGCAGGTGTTGTTGCAAATAAAGTAGCAGAAAGCAAAGAAGAAAATATAGGTTTTAATGCAGTAACTGGTGAATATGTAGATATGTTTAAAGCGGGTATTGTTGATCCTGTAAAAGTTGCGAGAGTAGCTCTCAAAAATGCTGTATCAGTAGCAAGCTTACTTCTAACTACAGAAGCTACAGTTACTGATGTTAAAGAAGAAAAAAGCTCAGCTCCAGCTATGCCAGACATGGGTGGAATGGGAGGCATGGGTGGTATGATGTAAATCATCAACTCGATGCTTTGTTGAACCCCTGAGAAAAGGGGTTTGACTTTTTAAACATTTTTTTGTAAAAATTTAAGATATAATATCATTTAGAAAAGATTTCCCGTCGTAAAAATTCTACACTATGGTGACTAAATGATGATAGAAAATCAATACTTCTCAAATAAAAGCAAATATACATTAAAATATTTTAATAGTGACACTGAAAAAAAATACATAGATTCTATTTATTATTTTAAAAAAATACAAATGCAATATATCGCTCTGTTAACCTCTTTTTTGTATGCTATCCATCTAATCATCGACATGTTGATTTTGGAAAATGCACAACAACAAATTGCAATATTTTATCATTCTTCAATGGTTATAATTTTAATTCTACCTTATATCACTTCTTTTTATAAAAAATTTGACAGGTTGACTCTGTATTTACTCTATATTGCCCCAATTTATGCAGCGATTGGCAGTATTCTATTGGTTGATGCTGGGATAACATATTATTATGCAGATGTATATATGATTATTCTTTGGGTATCTATATTATCTGGTTTTACATTTTATGAATCTATTATTGTAAATATTATTTTGGTCAGTAGCTATATATTTTTGATGTTTTTTAATAATTTTTTTAAATTTGAAATTTTTCTAACTCATATATTTTATATCATAGTGGCAGTTTCATTTGGATTATTGTCTGCTTTTATAATTGGGTTATACAGGAGAGAGCATTTTGAAAGTCAAGAAATTCTTAAAAAATCTAAAAGAGAGCTGGAAGAAACTCAAAAAAAACTACAAGAACAAGTAAATCGAGACCCTATGACAAATCTTTACAACAGAAGATACTTTGATGAAGTTTCTAAAAAATTAATAAATATAACAAAAAGGGAAAAAGCACATCTTAGCATCATTGTTATAGATATTGATAAATTTAAAGATATAAATGATCAATTTGGACACAAAAATGGTGATGATGTTATAAAACTCTTATCTATTATCTTAATGCATAAAACAAGAACTGGTGATATAGTAATTAGGTTTGGCGGAGAAGAGTTTGTTGTAATTCTACCATTTACTGATAAAGAAGGTGCTTTAAAAATAGCTGAGAAAATAAGAAAATACGCTGAGCAAAATACAATAACAATTGATAAAAATAAGTATTTAAAATTTACCATAAGTGCTGGCGTAAGTTATTTTGATAATGCAAATGATGAAAGTATTTATGAATCACTAGATAGAGCTGACAAAGCTCTATATGTTGCTAAAAAAAATGGAAGAAATAAAATTGTGCTCCAATCATGAAACAATTAGTATTAAAAATGCTATGAATTTTTTCTTTTATTGATTAAAAATACTCCTGCAAAGATAAAAATTGCAGCTATATAATCCACTATTTTTATATCTTCACCAACAATAAACACTCCTATAATAAGAGCGACTAATGGCGGAAGATAAGTAACAGAAGATGCTTTAACAGCTCCAAATTTTTTTATCAAGTAGTAGTAAATTATGTATGCAAGTCCGGTTCCTAATATTCCTAATCCTAAAATTAATCCGATTGAAGCATTGATATCTGTCCAAATATTATTTATGCCATCAAAATCAGTAATAAAAAATAAAATTAAAAGTGCAAATCCTAATTGATATGTAGTTAATGCAACCGTAGGAATCTTTAAAGGCATAATATATTTTTTTGCATAAACAAATGACGCGCCAATACTTAGCGAACCTGCTAGCATATAAACTATTCCTTCTATGTTTAATGTTGATATATTTTCATTAAATACGCCACTGATTAAAACTATGCCTAAAAAACCTATGCCAATGCCTAAAAAACCAAATTTTCCAATTTTTTCATCTTTTAGAAATAATATTGATAATAAAAAGGAAAACAAAGGTATAGCTCCGCTTAATACTCCGGCTACACCAGAGGGAAGTAAAAATGAACCCTTAACAAAACCAAAATAATATATAACAGCTGCCAACAAAGACATGATGATAAAGTGTCTAAAATATTTTAAATCATCAAATTTTAAAACTTTGGAAAAATATGCATAAACAAAAACTGGGATAAAGCCAAAAAGCACTCTAAAAAATACAACTTGCATAGGAGTTATTAACTGGGCTGCGAGTTTCATATATATAAAATTACTGCCCCAAATCACACCTAGTGAAATAAACGCTATAATCGGAATATATTTCAATTTTTTATAACATAATTATCTATGACCCACTCAGAAAACGGCATAGATGAAGTGAATGCTGGGCTTACTGCATTTAGTACATGTATCGTATTTTCATCTGCTTCAACAACAAAATCCTGCACTAACTCTAAAGTTGTAGTGTCTAAAAGTTGGGCTCTAATTCCAGGCGTACTCCAAGAGTCAAATCCACTCATATCTAGTGGTTTTGTGAGTCCTTTGGCGAGACCTATTAGGTGAGATTTCATATATTTTTTCACTTCACTAATAGCCAGGCTTCTAAATCCAAAAGCATTTGTGAGAAAAAGTTTAGCTTCATAATATACGATTTGCATCATTTCAGACAGATTAAAATTATCGAAACCTTTATAATTTTCCCTCCAAAAAGCAGGTATCGCAGTCGGGCCGATTTTACTAGCATTTTCTACCGCATAAGTATAGTGCACACCTAAGAATGGATTTGCTAGATTTGGGACTGGATATACATTTGTTTTTAATCCACAAATATTTTTCTTATCTTTGAGATATATTCCTTTAAAGGGGATAATCACATAATTCTTTGCAAAGCCAAAATCTTTTGCAATTTTATCTGCATACAAACCAGCACAATTTATCATCTTTTTAAACTTAATATTGCCTTGATTGGTCTCTATCTCAAACTTGCTGTTTTTTTTAACATAAGCTGTATTAGTTAGGACTTTAACGCCTAATTCTTCTATAAATTTTCTAAACTCTTTTGTAACTTCTTTTGGATCAATCGTAGCAGTTGTTGGAGAATATAGCGCTTTTTTGAAAGTTTTGATGAGGGGAAATTTATTGTCCAATTCCTCTTGTGTTATCCATTCTAAAGAAACACCGTTAACATCCCCTCTTCTTTTTAGCTCTTCCAGACCTTCTAATTCTTCACTATTTTGAGCAACTACTACTTTAGCACATTCGTTTATCTTCAAGCCTCTTTTTTGACAAAATTCATGCAGTCTCGCATTTCCTTCTTTTGTAAATTTTGCCTTTAGAGAGTCTGCACTGTAGTAGAAACCAGCGTGGAGTACACCACTGTTTCTACCACTACTGTGCATACCGACATCTTCTTCTTTTTCTATGACAACAATTTTTGCATTATCATCTTTTTCTTTTATTGCTCTTGCAACATTTAAACCTATAATTCCCCCACCGATAACTAAATAATCATACATGTAAAGACCTCATCTAAATCAGTTTTAATCCAATGCCAGTCGTAAACTCTTCTTGTATCTAGTCTTATGAATTACCATGGCAACGACAAGCACAATTATACCAAGAATATTAGTATCTTGCACTAAATCAAAATAACTTTTCCAATGAAAAACCTGATCTTGAAAAAGAAGAAGAAAAGTTGCAAGTCCAAATAGCAATCTTTCTAAAATATTCATTTTCATATCCCAAAATCCCTCAGACACTGCTGCTACTCCTAAAAACCCAGGCACAGCAAAAATAAAAACTTCAAATTTTTCTGGCCAAGTTCCTGTTATAAGCGGACTAAAAGCAAAAAGAAGTGGCATTATATAAAAAGCTTTTCCAAGTGATAAAGCTTTAAATCCAGTTCTCATAGGAGGAGTTCCGGCAATTGCGGCTCCTGCAAAAGCGGCTAAACAAACAGGTGGCGTTAAGTTTGAAACTTGTGCAAGCCAAAATATCATCAAATGGGCAGAAAGCAGATACATAGTAGCTTGTGGTACAGTTATACCGGCACTCACAAGTGCAGCGGTTGCAGGGTCTAACATCAGGCCAACCAAGGCGGGAGCTGATAAAACCACCAAAACAACATATGCGGCCGTTGTTGGAAGTCCCATTCCTAGAACTATTGCTGCTAATGAGACAAGCAAGAGAGCTATGAAAAGATTATTGTGAGACCATTCCATTATTAGCTGAGAGATTGTTATGCCAATTCCAGATATATTTATTACTCCAACGATAACACCAATGCTGACGAGCAAAGTTCCAGTAACTACCATATTTTGAGATCCCTGAGCGAGAGCTTCCAGGATGAGTCTAAAATTCATTCTTTTTGTTTTAGTTAAATAAGATGAAGCGATGATAACTAATATAGATATACCAGCTGCATAAGTTGGAGTAAATCCATAAATTAAAAGCACAACCAAGGTAGCAAGAGGAATTAAAAAGTGAAAACCCTCTCTTAGTATTGGTAAAGCTTTTTTATCTGATTTTCCAGCCAATATGTTATTTTTTTTTGCATGTATATGTATATAAAAAGAAATAGAAATAAAATACAAAATAGCTGGTAAAATTGAAAGCACGACAATAGTCGAATATGCAATTTGCGTCATTTGAGACATGATAAAAGCGCCAGCCCCCATGATAGGCGGCATTATTTGTCCACCTGTGCTTGCAGATGTTTCAACAGAAGCCGCAAACATAGGTTTGAAACCAGAATTTTTCATCATAGGAATTGTAATTGAGCCGGTAGAAACTACATTTGCAACCGCACTTCCAGATATCGTTCCCATCAGTGCTGAACTAAAAAGAGCAACATGCCCGGTTCCGCCTTTAAACCTGGAAGTAGCAACAGATGCGAGATCTACTATAAAATCTCCTGCTCCACTTTTCATCAAAAATGCAGAAAATAAAATAAACATAAATACATAAGTAGCCGAAATGGTAGCAATCGGACCAAAAAGTCCTTCGCCGGTATAAAACATTCTATACAAAAATCGCTCTACTCCCATACCCTCAAAGGCGAATACTCCATTTAGAAATCTACCAAAATAAAGTAAATATCCAATAGCAATAACCATCATAGTTGGTATGATATATCCTGTTGTTCTTCTTAGTATTTCCATAGCCATTATTATTGATAATGATGCATAAAATATATCAGATGGTCTCATATTGCTATTTGCAACAGTATAAAAGCTATCTTCAAAAAGCATCATATATACAATAATACTTGCTGTTAAAATTGCCAAAACAACATCATATAATGGAACTTTATCCTCAGAAGAATGTTTTGTAGCTCTAATTGTTAAAAATCCAAGAGAACCTAAAAGTGAAAAGTGAGCAACATTAAACCATAAATCACTAATTCCTCCCCAAATATTGATATAAAAATGGAATATAGATATAAAAATTGCATATATAAATATAAACTTATTGAGAGATTTTCGTTTCATTTAATTTCTCCTTTTATTTGAGCAAAGCTCTAATAAAATTCCTCTCACTAAAGCTTTGCCTTTGGCAAGAGTGTTTTTATTTTACTGTCTCCTTTTATTTGAGCAAAGCTCTAATAAAATTCCTCTCACTAAAGCTAACATTTTGCGTAGAGAGAAATAATTATATATTTGAAATATATAAATGCACTGCAAGGATGACTGTTTTATTTCTTTTCTTCTTATTCTTTTGGTAGTTTATGGCGGATTTCTCCGCCATAATTTTTATACTATTTTGCTATGAGTCTAGCTGGGATTTTTATACCCATTTCTTTGTAATATTTAGCAGCTCCTGGATGCAGAGGCATTGGAAGACCATCTATCGCTTTTTGCAAACTCATGACTAGTGTAGCTTTATGCACAGAATGTAAAAATGGTAAATTTTCATAAATAGTTTTTGTTAAAAGATAAACTGTTTGCTCTGGAGTATCTTTAGTTACAATTAAAAGATTTGGTTGAGCGATTGTATGTATAGCTTTTGTTTGCCCTGGATATGTTCCTGCTTTTATCACAAAAGGAGTCCACACTGGATAACTTGCATCTATTTTGCTTAAATCCTTTTTATTAAAATCTAATACTGTAATCTTATTGGCACCAATTGTTGCAAATGCATTTGTAATCGCACTTGTCGGAACTCCTGCTGGTGTATTCATACCACCAATTTTTCCATCTTGAAGAGCGGTTGCACTTGGAGAATATCCAAGATATTGAATATCCATCTTATTGAAATCAATTCCAAGAGCACTCATGATAGTCTCAGTAGAAACTCGACTACCTGAATTTCTAGCACCAACTGAAAATCTTTCACCATAAAGATTTTTAAGATCCATTATATTACCAGTTTTTGCATATTTGTTATACACAGTAAACTGTTCTACATTTTGCCAAAGCATTGTAACAGATCTTAGATTTTTTTTAGGTTTACCTTCATATTTGCCTTTACCTTGCCATGCCATTGAACCAAATAGACCTTGAATAATTGCAAAGTTAACTTCGCCCTTGTCAATCATATCTATATTTTCACTACTTCCTGCGCTTGTCATGGCAGAAAAAGTTATTTTATACTTTTTTGCAAGTTTGATACTGGCAATTGTAGCAATACCAACTCCAACCGGATAATAAGTACCGCCTGTGCTTGCAGTTGCTATTATGTACTTTTGCTCTTTTGGCGCAGCATTAAGTGTACCTACTAAAGATACAGCAACAGCTGTCGAAACTAAAACTTTCTTTAAAAGTTTACTATTCTTCATATAATCTCCTTTTTTGTATTTGTAAGAAGATTGTATCATAAAAAGTTTCAAAATAGTTCTAAAATTGTTTTTTAAAAGATATTTTTTATAAAAGTGTTACTTTTCTACAACTTTTTCTCAATAGTATAACCTTGCCCCTTTAAAGAAAGTATAAAATCTTGCACATTTATCTTATCTTTTAATCTTTTCATAACTGTTCTAAATGTAGTATCAGATTTATTTTCATCATTCCAAAGAGCTAACTTAAATTCTTCGAGAGTTACAATTTTTCCAATATTTTGAACAAGTTTATTTAGGAGTTCAGTCTCTTTTTTTGATAATTTTACCAATGAAGAATTACAATATAGAAGTTTTTCATCTATTGCATAAGTAAAATTTTTATTTATTTTTATAAGCTTGTTCTCTTTTAGTTTTTGCTTTTCTTTTAAAACTTCTTCTTTTGCTTTTATCAAAATTTCCATCATATTATCAACATTTATCGGCTTTAAAAAATAGCCTAAAACCCTAAAATTTATAGATTTCATCAGTTTCTCTTCATCTCTATATGCTGATACAATTATAAACTTTTGATGCTCTACCAGCTCTAACATTTTTTCAATCATATCCATGCCATTAAGTCGTGGCATCTTTATATCAGTTAATACCAAATCAAAAAAATTTCCTTTTTCCAAATTGTCTTTAAAGATTTTAAGACCATCCAAGCCATCTTCTGCCACAACAACATCTTCAAATATAGTATTTAGATAAAAACTCAAAATCTCTCTGGCATCAACTTCATCTTCAACAAGCAAAACTCTTGTAATATTTTCTTTCATAATCATCCTTGTATCGGTAAAATAATTTTAAATTCTGCACCATTTTTTATATTTTTAACTTCAATAATCCCAGACATACTATTTTCTATAATCATCTTAGACATGTATAGTCCAATTCCTATACCTTGTTTTTCAAATTTAGTTGTAAAATAAGGTTCAAACATTCGCTCCATTATATCTTTTTTTATTTCTCCAGCATTATTTGACAAAATTATCTCGTACTTGTCTTTCACTTTTTTTCCAATTAAATTTATAATACCTTCAAAATCTTTATTTTTTTCTCTTTTTTGAGAAATTGCATCTTTTGCATTTGATATTATATTTAAAACTGCTTGTTTAAATTCATTTTCAAAACTAAGCATCTTTATATCTTCTATATCTATTTTAATTTCAAACTCTTTTTGTTCCAACTCTGCATTGACAATCTGAATAGTTGATATTAGTGCATCCTTCACATTAAACTCCGCTCTTTTTTTCGATGGTTTATAAAAATTTCTAAAATCATCAATAGTGTGAGACATATACTCTATCTGTTTTTTACCCTTATCTATATAATTACTAATCATTTTGACATTTAATTTTTTATTATCAAAATTATCTCTTATAAAATATAAAATCAAAGATACATTATTTAGTGGTTGTCTCCATTGATGCGCAATCGCTCCTATCATCTCTCCCATGGATGCTAGTTTATTTTGTTGTACTAAAATTCTATCTTTTGCTATATTTTTTGCAACTTCTTCTTTTACTTTTAATTCGAGCTCTTGTTCACTTTGTTTTATGGCTGTGATGTCGTAAATATATCCATATAAATCCGTAACATGTCCAAAATCGTCTTTTATAAATATCGCATGTGAAAACACCCATCTAAGTTTTCCATCTTCTTTTTGTGCGATTCTATACATGTAAGAAAAACTCTCTAACCCATCTTCAACATGTTGTTTTAGAGATTTCATCACTTGTTTTACATCATCTTTATATATGATATCAGCATACATTGTAGTTTTTTGCAACAAATCATCAGGTGTATATCCAAACTTATTTATACTCTCGGACACAAAAGTCACTGTTAATTTTTCATCATTCATCCATCTAAAGAGAACAATATCCCCCTCTTTCATGAGAAGATGCGTATCATCTAGTGTCTTTTCAATCCTTTTTCGCTCTACAATATTCATAGCCATCATCAAGAGTCTATCTGGTTTATCATCTTTATCATAAAATATCTTACCTCGCGAGAGTACCCATCTATATCTATTTAATTTCGTTTTAATTCTATATTCTGCTATGAAGTTATCTTTTTGTCCACTAGTATGCTCAGCCATCCTTTTTATAACGATATCTTTATCATCCTTATGGATAAGACCAAGCCAACTATCATAAGAGTTGATATCACCTCTAACATATCCAAACATATCTAGCCAGGTATTAGAGAAAAAAATCTTTCCAGTTTTAAAATTGATATCCCAGAGTCCATCATTTGAAGCAATGATTGCTAGCTCATATCTTTCTTTCCATTTTCGCAGCAACATATTTTTGCTTTCAAATCTTCGATTATATGTGGAAAATATCTTTTTTATAAAATTTGTAAAAGCAAATGAAGAAATGATAAGGATAATTGTGAAAATTGATATTATCATAGCAATTGCTGTTTTTTTATTTTTAAATTCAAGTTCAATTTTTTCTTTTTGCAAAGCATATTTGTCAATGTTTAAGTTTTTATTTGCTTTTATACCGACACCAAAACCATATTTATAAAAATCATAAAAGTTTTTATAAGCAGAGCGGTCAACCTCTCTTTTAAAAGCAAAAGATTTTATCATCTCAATATCTTTAGTCTCTAGCTTTGGCAATATATCTTTCAACCTAAGCCATTTTTTATTATTAAAAAAATTATAAAAATATTTCTCATTATAATCATAAAAATAAAAGTATTGTTTACTGTTTTTAGATATGTTATCTTTCATTGAATTAAAAAATGTTTTAGCAGTAAATTTCTTCAAATCATCAGTAATAGAAAAAGCTCCGATATACCAATTTGCCTTTTCATTCAGCTCAAAATAGTTTATTTGAATACTTTGCAACTCATCGTTTTTCCAATAAAAACTATTTTTTTTACCCTGCGAAGATATGTATAAAAGAGTTAATTGAAGTGATCTTGGATTATTGTAATTATTAAATATTAATTTTTGTATATTTTTTATAGTATCCAAACCATACAATACTTTATGATTATCTTTTTCAAAAATTACAAAATCAATATCATTTTTAAAAGAAATTTCTCTTAAAAATGGTTTTAATTGCTCTATTGTAATATTTGTATCTTTCGATTTAAGACCACTTATAATTCCATCAATCTCATGTACATTTAGCATCAATTTTTTTTCGACTTCTTTAAAATGAAAATTGACATCATTGATATTTTTATTTATATAATCTTGCAATTTTTTACCATTTTCATAACCAATTTGAAGTTTGGATTTTTGCAAAATCAAATCTATTTGGGATTTCTTGTTAAAATCCAGAACTAAAGAAGAGACAATAAACGAAATAACTGACAATAAAAGTATGAAGAATATAGGAAAATATACCAGAATCTTTTCAATATCTCTTAATCTATAAAGACGCCTTGTTTTGTTAGCCATTTTTTTACCTTTAATAATATCCTTAACTTATACCAAATAAAACAAATAGTATAATACCACAAAATTATAATAATATGATGCAAGGACAAGAAAATGGGAAGAGCTTTTGAGTACAGAAAAGCGGCAAAACTGAAAAGATGGGGAAATATGTCAAGAGTATTTCCAAGACTTGGAAGATCTATCACAATGGCTGTAAAAGAAGGCAGTAGCGACCCCCAAAGTAATGCAAAACTAAGAACTGCAATACTTAATGCAAAAGCAGAAAATATGCCAAAAGATAATATAGAAGCTGCTATAAAGAGGGCTGACAGTAAAGATATAGCAAGTTTGAGTGAAACTACTTATGAAGGAAAAGGACCACACGGCTCACTGTTTTTTATAGAATGTGCTACAGATAACCCAACAAGAACCGTAGCAAAAATAAAAAATAACTTTAAAAAAAGCGGAGCAGAAATGCTAAATAACGGCTCTCTTGATTTTATGTTTTCACGAAAATCTATCTTTGAATTTAATAAAACTGAAGATATGGATATAGACGAGATAGAATTAGAATTAATCGACGCAGGACTTGAAGAGATAGAAGAAGAAGATGGACTCATACTAGCTCACGGCGACTATAAAGACTTTGGAAATTTATCACATGCATTTGATAGATTAAAAATCGAGCTAACAAAAGCCACACTAGAGCGAATTTCAAATACCCCTGTAAAGTTTAGTGAAGAACAACTAGAAGATATAGAACGCATAATAGAAAAAGTAGAAGATGATGACGATGTCCAAGCTGTATATACAAATATAGGCTAAATACCCTCTACATGTAGAGGGTATAATAATCATCTTTTTTGGAAAACTCCAATTTCTCTATTTTTATATATTTTATTGTGGATATCGACTAAACCATGCATAGATATATATACACCTGTTTTTGTGCATTCTAAAAGATAACCTATAGCAGTTGAGATGTTTGCTGTGGCTTCTACTGCATTTATACTAAAGGGGACCATGGCACCTGTTAGTATTATGCATTTATCTTTAACTCTCTTTTCTAAAAACTGTGCTGTTTTATCCATCGTATCAGTTCCGTGGATTATTAAAATTTTATTCTGATTGGCATTTTCTATAATAGTAGATAGCTTAAGTCTATCAGCGTCATTCATATCTAAGCTATCTTTATGGATTATATTTTTTATTTTATATTTGAGATTATAAAAATATTTTAATACACCTTCAAGAGCAAGACTATCTTTTGGGACTTCTAGTTCACCGGTTTTTGGATTATATTTTTTACTAATCGTTCCACCTGTGTTTATAATCAATATTTCTTCCAATTTAATACCTTTTTTATACAAATTATATCATTTTGTGTTACAATCACGAGTTAAAAAAAGGAGAAAAAGTGGATATTTATCAATTTATTGGTTTTATAGGTATGCTTTTTATTGTATATGCGTATTTTTTACTGCAAGCTGATAAAACTACAAATCATTCTTTATTATTTCAAATACTGAATTTGGTTGGTGCAGCTCTGCTTATTATTTCACTTCTGGTTCATTTCAATCTTGGCTCATTTCTTATCGAAGTTTTCTGGATTTTAATTACTCTTTATGGGATGTTTAAAAATAGAAAAAGTGGCACTTCTTAAAAAGTGCCACTTTGGAATAAAATTAGCCTATTTCAAGGCCGTATTCGTCTAGCATTATATCTACGGCGACATTATGTCTTTTAGCCATTACTTTTACACCTTTTGTCCCTTTAATACTCTCCAAAAAACTTTCTATTTTAGTTTCTAAATCTTTTACATCAGTCATATTTTCCGGTTCATATGTAATTTTAATATCTACAACTTTATGGTTTTTCATCTTAATTTCCTTTAAATAATTGTTCTATTTTGGTAATTATACTAGGATCTTCCAAAGTAGAGATATCTTGCGTGATATCTTCTCCCTTTGCTATAGTCCTAAGTAATCTTCTCATAATCTTACCGCTTCTCGTCTTTGGAAGTCCTGGAACAATCAAAACAGAATCTACCTTTGCTATAGGTCCTATTTCTTTTACTATTTCCATATTTATATTTTTCTTCAACGCATCTTGTTCTATTTCGTCCTTAATTACCACATAAGCAAATAGACTTTCTCCTTTGATATCATCAGGTTTTCCAACGATTGCTACCTCAGCCACATTTTCATCGTGGGCAACAACATTTTCTATCTCCGCCGTTCCAAGTCTATGGCCAGATACATTTATAACATCATCGGTTCTTCCTGTTATAGTTATATATCCATCTTCATCATACATGGCGCCATCACCTGAGAAATATACTGGCTTCCCGTCTTTCTTACAATCACCAAAATATGATTTTACAAACCGCTCAGGATCACCCCAAATATTTCTTATCATAGAAGGCCAAGGTTTGGTTATACAAAGAAGTCCTTTTTCTCCAACTGGAGTTGGATTGCCATCTTCGTCTATAATTTCTGCCTTGATTCCAGGCAATGGAAAAGTTGCACTTCCTGGTTTGATAGGAGTTGCTCCTGGAAGTGGAGAAATCATGTGCCCTCCTGTTTCTGTTTGCCACCAAGTGTCAACAATAGGGCACTTTCCACCACCAATTGTATTATAATACCACATCCAAGCATCTGGATTTATTGGCTCACCAACAGTTCCTAAAACTCTTAAAGAACTAAGGTCATATTTGCCAGGTTCATCCGCTCCAACTTTATGTAAAAGTCTGATTGCAGTAGGGGCAGTATAAAATTGGTTGATTCTTAGTTCTTCAATCATTTTCCACCATCGTCCAGCATCTGGATATAAAGGCACACCCTCATACATGATAGTAGTGGCGCCCATAGCAAGTGGACCATAAACTATATAAGTATGTCCTGTAATCCAACCAACATCGGCTGTACACCAGAAAGTATCATTTTCT
>CAZYTB010000041.1:0-16982 GCA_964650375.1 uncultured Campylobacterales bacterium
TTCTTTTGCTCATCACCGTATAGTTGATATTGAGCCGTGCAAACTCATGTTGATATGGTCTAGGAGGCTCTAGTTTTAAAGTATCCAGTACCCAATCATAAATATCTCGGTTATTTTCAAACTCTAGTGTACAGATAGAATGAGTTACTCCCTCAGTATAGTCAGACAAGCAGTGAGCAAAGTCATACATTGGGTAAATACACCAATCATCCCCTGTTCTAAAATGATGCGCGTGTTTTATACGATATATTAGTGGATCTCGCATTTTCATATTAGCGGCACTCATATCAATTTTGGCTCGAAGGACATGTTCTCCGTCTTTAAACTCACCATTTTTCATTCGCTCAAAAAGGTCTAGATTTTCTTCAACACCGCGACCAGCGTATTTGCTGCGTTTTCCTGCCCCAGTAACAGTACCACGAAATTGGCGTAACTCCTCTTCACTTATGCTATCAACATATGCCTTACCCATTTTGATAAGTGTAACAGCGTAATCGTAAATTTTCGGGAAATAATTAGAAGTAAAGTATACATTATCACCCCAGTCAAATCCAAGCCACACAATAGCATCTTTAAGAGCCTCAACATATTTAGTGTCTTCTTTACTTGGATCGGTATCATCCATTCTCAGGTTGCAGTGACCATTATAGTCACGAGCAATACCAAAATTTATACAGATAGACTTAGCGTGTCCAATATGAGGGAAGCCATTTGGCTCTGGAGGAAATCTAGTAATAACCTCTTTATACTTGCCAGACTTTAAATCCTCATCAACTATCGTATGTAAAAAATCTTTACTCTCATTCAATTTATTATACCTTTTGCTTTAAAACTCTTAATAAGAGTTAAATTTTATCATATTCTATATTAATTAAAATGTAATTAACCTGACTCTAGCACATAGAAACAAGTTTTTTGTTATATATCTTTATTTCTGTTAATAGAGATTAAGATAGAAAATAGTATATAAAAGTTTAAAGTTCTCACCTGTCCCTTTTAATCCTAGCTTCGTGAAGAACTAGGAATTAACGCTCTAACGCACCTTTTCCTTTTTCTATAAAATTTTTAAAATATGCTAATTTTTTAAGCACTAATTTTATTTTTTACCTTTCTTTTCTTTTTTGACCTAAGGGAACCTCTAAAAACCACTTCCAAAGCAGTCTAAATCTTTCCCAATTCATTTTTTAACATTTTATCAGATGTTTCAAATATATTTTTTGAAAAAACTGAGTAAATTTCAAATCTTTTTGATGTAATTTACTCAATTTTCCTCTCTTTTTACATTATTTTCACTTTTTGCAACCTAACTAACTGTTCGTATCTGAATAGATTGCAAGTTGGATTTAACAAGCCTATAGACTCTTTAACTCTTTTTATCCCTATACATTTCATATGTAAAGCATCATTCATTGAGTTTGTCATAAATCCAAATATATGTTCTACTCTAACTCTTATCTTTGATTTTATGTTATTTGATTCTTTTTGTTCCTCAGTTAGAGGATTGTTTCTATATCCTTCCCTCTTTGGCTACTATACCTTGTGCAATGAGTTGTTTTGTAAAAAGATTAAAGAGCTGCTCTGATAGGTCATTGTCTGCTAATTGCTCTTTGAAATGCCATACTGTCTTTTCATCTGGAACTTTATCTCCTGTCTTTAATCCTAAAAACTGTTTAAAGGATGTTCTATCGTTAATCTGAAACTCTGTTTGCTCATCTGAAAGATTATAATATTTTTGTAGGATTAGGATTTTAAACATCATTATTTTATCAAATGATAGTCTTCCACCAGCACCTTTAGGCTCTACATGTAAGGCTTTTTCAATTGGCTTTCTAAAGAGCTCCCAACTTATAACTTTGTTTAATTTACTCAATGGTGGTTGATACTCTTTTATTTTTCTCTCATGATATTCTGTGTCGAATAACCCTGCCATTTTTTTAACCTTCACATGTGTTTATATCTTTAGATTTTATCTAAATTGTGCTTTTTTATTGATTAGGGGTAGTTTTTAGAGGTTCCTAGAAGATAAAAATATACCAATTATCATCCTCACAGCTTATAGCAATGAGGAGTATCTGCTTGAACTTATCAACCTTAAAATCAACCACTTTATTTTAAAGCCTATAAACGCTCAAAAGCTTGAATTTGCACTAAAAGAGGTATTTGGAGAGATAGAGATTATAGAGATTGATGAAGTTCTACATGTAAACCTCAATACTATGGAGATAAAGGATGGGAAAATAACCATAAAAATAACAAAAAAAAGACTTTTTTTGGAGCTTCTGCATCAAAACAGAACTAATGTTACCACATATCAAAATATTCAAGACTATATCTGGAAAAATGACATTATGAGTCAAACCGCACTCAAAACCTTCATGAAAGTCCTAAGAAAAAAGTTTCCTAAGGAGGTAATAGAAAATATCTTAGGAGTAGGATATAGGTTTAGTTTCTAAATTCTATTTACAACCATGATGTAGTTTCCATTTTTGGGCATGTCCTATATTGATAGCCCATTGTGGCGGAATACACTCTTTGTTAATTGTTTCTTGATTACTCTTTTTATTTAATATATTAACAGGTTTGGCATAGCTTTTATGAATCAAGGCACTATTCCACACACCATACAAAAAAAATACAGAGACAATCAAAACTGCGAGTTGTACCGCACCTGTTTTTTGTATCTCTACCCGTTCAGTCGTTTTACAACTATTTCCGGGGCAAAGTTTTGCTTTTTGTTTGTGAAACAGATTGTAAACTATACATCCAAGACATATTCCAAAAGCAGCTTCAAAAAACAGAAGAATTAAACAAGTTAGACATACAAAAAGATTCAAAGGACCTATTATATTTTTAAAAACCAAAAGATAAAACATAACAGCAGCTAGTACAAAACCAATAAACCAAGCGAATCTTTTTTGCGGAGCACCTATGTATTCTACCTGCTGATTTCTTACCATCAGTCTTCCGATAATCAAGCTTGGAGCATATTTTGGATTTATGAAAATTCTTATAAAAAAATCAACTGTAAAGACTACCACAAAAATCTTTGTATATAAAAAGTTTCCGACCAACCATGAGTTCAAAAACGATATTATGGCAAACAAAAACATTATGCCCGCACTCGCTCTAACCTCTCTTTCGTTTAAAACTTTTATATCATATGCCTCTACATCTTCTCCAAAACTTAGTATTTTACCCATCCAAACACTCCTTGGTTTCATAAATAAATATTATATAACATCACTCTTAATAATTTATTAATAGATTTTAAGCCAAACAATCATATAATAATTCAGAGGTGCAGTATGAGAAATTTAATGTTGTTAATTGTATTTGTAATATCGCTACAAGCTACACAGTTTCAGATTGAACACAACTTCAAAAAGGCGTTGCAAAATGCAAAAAAACAAAATAAAGAGGTAATGATGATGTACTCCGCAGTATGGTGTCCGGAGTGTAACTATATGAAAAATGTTGTATTTAAAAATAAAGAGGTTTCCAAATATATACAAAAACATTTCATAGTTGTAGGTTTAGATATTCAAAAAGATAAATTACCCAAAGGGTTTGATTATGTTGGAATTCCTACATTTTTTTTCATCCAAAATAATACAAAATTGATAGGAAAAATTATCGGCGGAGACAGAGCTGATAGATTTTTTAAAAAGCTCAAGAGTATAAAATGAAAAAAATAGTATTTAGTATTATAATTTGTACAAACTTACTATTAGCCTTCAATGCAAGTGATTTAGAAAAGGTAAAAGAAGATGGTGATTGCCCAAAATGTGATTTGAGCTATGCAGATTTAAGGGGGATTGATTTGACTATGTCAGATTTTACAGATGCAAATCTCACTCATGCAAATTTGTCAAACACACTAGCACATAAAGCAGATTTTTCACGAGCTGATTTAAGTTATGCTATATTTGAAAATGCAAATATAAAAGGTGCCTTATTTATAAATGCAACCTTAAAGAAAGTAAACTTTTTTCATGCTAGAATCTGGAAAGGTAATTTTTCAAACGCTTATATATATAATTGTAATTTTGACGATTCAGCACTCGGTTCTGCTATATTTAAGAATAATAATTTATTAAATTCAACATTCAAAGGTGCTATCTTGTACAAGACCATATTTGAAAAAGATGTAAGAGGAATCCCTAAGTAGTTTGTAACTTTTAGTTACATGTAGAGCTATTTTTTATAGATTTTTACTCTTTTTGTGGTAATCCTCACTTTTTGCTCACTCATAGTAAGTAGTATTAAAAGGAAGAGAGAGTCAGAGCTTTACTTTTAATTAATTTAATGTTCAAAATCACACTAATTATGTATAATTACATAAGGGATATGTTTTGCCTGCAAAATCATGCGTTAGAGATTCACTTTTAACTCACAATATACTTTTGAACAAAAAACTTATTTGTGAATACGAAGAAATAAAGAATAAAAAGGTTAATTAAAACAGTTAAACATTGGAGAAAACAAAATCAAGGAGTTCTCAATGAAATTAGCCCCTGCAAATCAAGGCTCATCGCTAGCTGTACTTGGAAAGAGTAAACTCTCTCGCATAAAAGCGTGGACTGAGGGCATTGAAGTGGGCGAGGGTGTGTTGAGTTGGCTTCAGCTTGGCAGTTATGGACAATGGCAATTAAATCATGCTTGGCTTAAATATACTTATGATGAGCATACATTTTTTCCGTTTGTTTTGAGCGGAGAAAAGATAGATGAGCATTTTTATGATTTCATCAATACTTATTTAGTTGAAAAAGGAAGTGACGGGGTTATACGCCTTTGTAGCGCAAATCTAAATTATAAATTTTTTACATTAAAGCAAGATTGTACTCTTTCCAAGATAGATGCAAAAGGGGCGTTTCAAATCATAAAAGCGTATCCTCTTTTATTGGATGGTGAGATTAAAAGTTCGCCAACATGTGCTTTTGAAGTCATCCAAAATGCAAGTCACTCGGGGGACAGATACGGTATCATGGCAAGTGTTAAGAAAAACCGTGTTGTAAAACAAGTTGTTGTTTCTATATTGGAAGCCTTGCATATAAAAACAAAAGAGCAGTATGATGCACTAGAAATGAAGATGATAAAACGCTCAAATATAGCTCAAAAAAATAAACAACACTATGTTATGTTTGTTTTTAATGTCAGAGACAATTATGGTAATTCTATTCATGACTATGACATGTTTTTGCTTGCGGGAGAGCAGTATCATCCGAGTCAATTACCAAAAGGTTTTTTTGTAGATAGGCAAAAAAACAATATGAGCGGAACTCTTGTTTATTATCTAAACTATGACAAACTCAAAGACATAAAAGATGGAAAGTTAGGTATCAGGATAACAGCTAGACCAGATGAAGGTTTTGCTCACTATGAGCCTGCCGAATTTCACTCAAACGGGGCTGAATTAAAAAAATTCTTCGAGTCAAATGAAACTGTTATGGTAGATGTCGTTTTAGAGCGAAGAATTGCAGAAAATACTTTTGTACTAGACAGACTTGAAGATGCCGAAGAAAACTTTAAAAATAGAAAACCGAGTGAGAAGAAAATATGATGAGAAATAGTTTACTCTTTGGAAATGGTTTGAATCGTTTATCTGATAATGGATTTAGTTGGGACGATTTACTAAAAGACTTAAAGGGCAAAAATGATTTTGATGATGTAAATTTGCCAAATACTATGACTTATGAGAGAATTTTTTTAGAAAGAGATAGGCAATCACTAGATGAAGAGTTTCACATCAAAAGTGAGATTGCAAAAGAGATGAAGAATATTGACGGAAATGATTTTTATAAACAATTGATAAATTTAAAATTTGATAATTATTTAACAACCAATTATGATTATGCCTTTAAAAAATCACTAAAAATTGAAGAAGAAAATACTAATACAGAAAAAATATATAACATAAGAAGGCATTTATTATTTGAAGAGAATAAACAGAAATTAAAATTATGGAATATTCATGGCGAAATTAATCATCCTAAATCGATTCAACTTGGATTAGACCATTATTGTGGGTCAATTGGAAAAATCGATTCTTATATAAAAGGCAAGTATAAATATAAGGTTGATGGAGTTGCAAAGGGAACAATCTCTATTGAAAAAAAACTTAAAAATAGTAATTTTGATAATGTTTCATGGATAGAATTATTTTTTAATAGCAATATCCATGTTCTAGGAATGGGGCTTGATTATAGTGAGATAGATTTATGGTGGATTCTCAATAAAAGAGCTAGATTAATGTTGAATAATACTATTAAAAATAAAATAATATTTTATACTGATAAAATTGATGAAGCAAAAAAAGGATTATTGAAGTCCTTTAATGTAGATATTGAAATAATGCCTAATATTAATCAAGGTGAAATTGAGAAAACAAATTATAAAGAATTTTATAAAAAGGCAATTCAAAAAATTTCAGAAACATCAAAATAACAGAGTCAGAGACTTTTTTTAACTAAGGAACTAACCAACATGTCTGAACTAACTGATAAACCGATTAAAAAATTACACGATGAACCTATAAATGTTGCCAAAGGTGTCAAGCAAATAGTCCATCTAGTGGAGCAACACAACAAAATCGATATGCTTTTGCAAGTCATTAAAAACAATACTAACAAACAAACTGTTATTGTTACAAAAAGCAAGCGTAAGGCAGATGAGTTGAGCCGATACTTGAGAGCTCAAGATATCAAAGTTACAGCGATACATGGTAATCATAGAGATAGCGAATTTAAAGCAGTGACTAAAGACTTTAACACTTATGCATTAAATGTTCTTATCACGACTGATATGATTTTACAATCTCTTGATTTAAGTAATATACAGCAAATCATAAGCTATGATCTTCCTGTTGAATCAAGTTATTATCTAAGTCGTTTAGGTTGCCTTGAAGAGCGAGGAGTTGCTATCTCGCTTGTTAGCCCAGATGAAGAAAATCTGCTTAGTGATATAGAATTTGCTATAAAGCTTGAAATTTTGCGTGAAGTTGTTAAGGATTTTGTGATTTCATCAATTTCTGAAGCAAGCAGGGCATCAGAATATGAAAAAGCCAAAGTAGACCGCGCAACTGCAAAACGAAACAAAACAAAGAAAACAAAGAAAACAAAGAAAAAGAGAAACAAAACCTCAGATAAAGGTAAAACCTCAAAATAAAAGGGTTTTATCCTTGATTATTGTTTTTAAAATTAAAGGTGGCGGACTGCTTTATGTGATATAATCAAATAAATTTATTAACCAGGATTATTATTGAAGTTCAAATAAGGTGAGAATTTTACTTTTCGTCTGCAAAGTTATCAAAAACTAATTAAATAAGTGTAAAATATAAAAAAATAATGGGAATTGGCTTTGAATCTTGATTTAACAAATATTATCCTTGACCATGGCTTGATTGTATTGGGTGAAGTAATTATTATCCTTTTACTTGTGCATATGCTATATAAACGTCGTTCATCTACAAGTATGATTGCGTGGTTATTGTTTATAATTTTAGTGCCATATGTTGCAGTTGTATTGTATTTTATTTTTGGTTCAAGAAAGCGCAAAAATAGATACAAAAAAAATCATATAAAACTACAAGAACATCCAGAGAGTTTTATTGATTTAAATCCGATAAATGAAGTTTTAAGAAGTTATGGCATCGCCGAAGTTTGTAAAAATGAGTATTTTACATTATATACAGATTCTATAAATGCATATAAAGAATTAATAAGCTGCATAAGAAATTCAAAAAATTCAATTTGTATCAGCACTTATGTTTTTAAGTATGATGATGTTACCGATACAGTGATAAATGAATTGGTAAAAAAAGCAAATGAAGGTGTTTCGATTAGGATACTTATAGATTCGCTTGGTTCATTAAAATTATATATTTTTCAACATCCATTAAAAAAATTAAGAAATTCTGGTGTAAAAGTTGAATTTTTTATGCCTATATTTCAAATGCCGTTTAGAAACTATATCAATCTTAGAAATCATAGAAAGATGTATGTATTTGATAATAAAAAAGTTCTCAGTGGTGGTATGAATTTGTCAAATGAATATATTGGCCCAAAACCAAATAAATCTAGATGGGATGATATGCTTTTTTTAGTAGAAGGAAAATCGGCTGAATTATATTTTGAGATATTTGCATCGGATTGGTTTTATGCATCTAAGGAAAACCTTCATTTTCCAAACAGACCAATTGATGTAAAAGGTGATACTTCCTTGCAAGTTGTTCCATCTGGTCCAGATATGGATAAAGATGTATTGTATGAAGCGCTTCTTTGTGCTATTTATAGTGCTAAGAAGCGCATTTGGCTGGTTACTCCTTACTTTGTACCTGATGTTTCGCTCTTGCAAGCACTTATCATTGCAAAACATAAAGGTCTGGATATAAAGCTAATCACACCTAAAAAATCAAATTATATGATTGCAGATTTAACTAGAAGTTCGTACATGCACGAACTTGAAGAAGCGGGCGTTGAAGTTATGCTCCATGATGGCTTAATGCTACATGCTAAAGCAATACTTTTTGATGATGTAAGTGTTATGCTAGGAAGTGTAAATGTTGACAATAGAAGTCTATTTTTGAATTATGAAGTAGCTACATTTGTATATTCTTCCAAAGTTGTAAAAGAGATAGAGGTTTGGATGAAAAAATTGATTTCTAATTCTCACACAGGGAGAGAAAAAATTTCACGCACAAGGATAGTCATGGAAAATCTAATGAGAGTCTTGGCACTACAAATATAATGTTTAAACCTAAAAAGCAGATAAAATTATTAAAACATCAAGAACTGTTTTGCGATGATAAATTTACTATTTTATGTTGGAATGTGGCAAAGTTAACATTTAATAACACATTTAAAGAGTATCTCAAATCAATTATAAAACATGAAAACATAGATATCTTACTCCTGCAAGAATTTAAAAAACAAGTATCTGCAGAGATAGACATTGGTGATTATTCCTATATTTTATCTCCCAATATAGAGACAAAAAACAGCATCTTTGGAGTTTTAAACGCATTTAATTTTTTTTGTGAAAAAGATATATCGCTATTGACTAAAAAACAAGAGTTAAAATATGCCACACATAAGAGTTCATTGATAACTGTGCATAAAATAAAGAACAATGAGATATTGGTGCTTGTAAATATACATGCAATAAATTTCGTACAAAATAGTGCTTTTTTCAATGAGTTAAATTACATAAAATCAAATATAGAATCTTACAAAGGAGCATTAATCGTTGCCGGAGATTTTAATACATGGAATAGACAAAGAGTGCGATTTTTAAACAAATTTACTGATGACCTATCCTTAAAAAATGTTAGCTTCGCTGATGACTCTCATCTTAAAAAAGTTTTAAAAAACAATCTGGATTATGTATTTTACAGAGGACTCAAAGTGCTTGGTTCAAAGGTAATAGATAGTAAAAAAATTTCAGATCACAATCCAATTGTTGTGAAATTTACAGCCATATAGCTTATATCTAAAAAGTAAAAATATCAACTCATACAATCCAAAATTTCAGAAATATTTTGAATCTCTTCTGCTTTTAACTCAAACTCAAATATGCTCAAATCTTGGGTTATATGTTTCCTTGAAGTTGATCCTATTAAAGGAGTGATGCCAATATGGCTTAGATATCTGTAAAATATTTGAGCCTCTGTTTTTATCGTATTTTTTAGCCAATGTTATTACGGTTTCGCTACTGAGTATGTTTGGCTTCACCTTTATCATATATGGATTCCATAGTTTGCCAAGTTTTAAGAAGATTGGTATAAGGTGAAAGTGGTGAGTGAAGCACAAAAGAATCGATATAATTTGTGCGTAAATTTTTCTTTGATACTTCAAATGAGTCAATTATCTGAATATCTATAGGACTATTTGGATTATAAGGAATTTTTTGAGAATCTTGTCCACCAAGAGGTGTAAATTTAGTTTGAACAAATAAATCTTCCCTTGTAATTCCCTGTACATGTAGCCGTTCTAGTGCAACACCTACTAAGTGTTCTTCATAGTGTTTTGGCTGACATGCAGTATCTCTTCCTCTAAAACCACTCAATACTGCCATCTCCACCAAGTTAGCTGTATCCTCTTTTTTCCAAGCTGTGCCATAGATAAGCTTTGGCATTTTTGCATTTTTCATTGTAAATCCTCTATAAAAACTAAATCTCTTTTGACGCTAACTCTCTCGCTTTATCTTTTTTACTTTTTCTTTTGCTCTTAATTGGCTCAAGACCACGCTCTTTTATTATTGTCTCCCCCCTTAGTTTATAATCTTCTATTTGCTCTAAGTTTAGACTGATTTTACATCGTTTTTCGATTAACTTAAAATGCTCCTTGTTTTCATGCGTTATAAATGAAATAGCAATTCCAGATTTTCGCTCGTGCGGTTCTTCCAATACGGTGGATATAGTCGGTTGGTGAGCGAGGTAAATCAAAGTTTACAACACATGTTCAACACATGTTATGTTATCTATATCTAATCCTCGAGCCGCTATATCTTCCATTAGTTTAATATCTTCATAGCCATTTATTTTGTAGAAAATGTCTTTTTTGATAAAAATTGCTTGGTCACCATAAGGAAGTCTTGTTAGGCGTGAGCGAAGAGAAGCAGTATAAGCAATAAATTTTAAAGATTTTTTGTGTGTATCAAAACTCAAGTCAAATGCGCCTGCAGATATATTTTTATCACTTAGTGTTTCGTTTATATAAGTTAATGCATGATTTGATAAAATTGTGTCTGCATGTAGAAAAAGTAAGATGTCTGTTGTGGCGTATTTAACACCTTCGTTCATCTGGTTTGCTCTTCCTTTTTTTGAGGAGATTTTAATGATATTTCTAAATTCTATAAGATCTATAGTTGAAGTTCCATCCCCATCAACTACGATAATTTCATAATCTTCAAGTGTTTTATTATTAATAATTTTCTCTAAAAAACTATTAATATTTCTCTCGTTATATACTAGAATTATTATAGATACTTTGATAGTCTTTCCTTACTAAACACTAAACACAAAATAAACATAATTATTATATTATCTTTTTGTATAAAAAATATGTAAAGGGTAAAAATGAGTAATTTTTGGGATACAAAACAACTGCTAAAAGACAAATTTGATTTAATCCAGATAAATATCGGCGATAAATGCAATCTTATGTGTGCTCACTGTTTTGTGGGAGCTAGTCCTAATGGCGAAAAAAATATGGATAAGCAAACCGCGGAGAAAATAATAGAAAAGATAAAACAACTTGATGTAAAAACCATAGAGTTTACAGGTGGAACTCCTGAAATGAATCCAAATTTTGCAACTTTTCTTGAAAAGTTGAGTGCTGCTGGTAAAAATCTCACCGTTCGTACTAGTTTGACTATTTTGGAAGATGAGAAATATAAATATTTTATAGAACTTTATAAAAAATATGGTGTAAAAGTTGTAGCTTCACTTCCGTCAGTGTTTGAGGATGAAACAACCAAACAAAGAGGTGAAGGTGTTTATGATACTACTGTCGGTATTCTAAAGAATTTAAATGATATAGGATATGGACAAGGAAATTTAAAACTAGACCTTGTTTACAATCCAGTCGGAACTTATCTGCCTGCTCCTCAAGCACAGCTTGAGGCTGATTATAAAAAAATACTTAAAGAAAAATTTGATATAAGATTTAATTCACTTGCAACTATCGTAAATATACCTATAAAAAGATTTAAACTTGATTTAAAAAGACAAAATCTTTTGGACTCCTATATGGATAAATTAAGAGGAAATTATAATGAGGATACACTAGAAAATATAATGTGTCGAAGCTTTTTATCCATAGATTATCAAGGTTTTATTTATGATTGTGATTTTAATCTCTCTCTTGGTATGAGAGTAAAAGGCTATGAAGACATTCATTTTTGGGATATAGATTTTGATAACTTCAAGCCAGAGATTTCTTTTGACTCCCACTGTTATGCCTGTACTGTAAATTGTGGAAGTTCATGTCACGGAGAAGTAATAAAAGACTTTGATGCGAAAGATAATGCAAAAGAGTACTATGGCGAAGTTTTAAGCTCCAGTAGCGATTTAAAAACTACTGCATGTTACACGCTAGATATGATTCCCGGGAGGGTAAAAGACACACTTCCTTACATAATGGATGAGATAAAAGATAGATACTATGGTTGTGGATCTCCCATGCCACCTGTGTTGGAAAATCAAACTATGTTAGACCTTGGTTGCGGAAGCGGAAGAGATGTTTATGTCTTATCAAAGTTAGCTGGACAAGGCGGCTTTATCCACGGAATAGATATGACAGGAAATCAAATAAATGTGGCTAAAAAATACCAAGAAGAACAAACAAAAAGATTTGAATATGAGAAGATAAATACTAACTTTATACACGATTACATAGAAAATATAGATAAATATTTTGAAGAAGAATCCATAGATATCGTAATTTCAAATTGTGTTATAAATTTGCTTGAGGATAAAAGAGATATTCTTAAAAAAGTATATAAGATACTAAAAAATGGTGGCGAATTTTACTTTAGCGATGTGTACTCTAGTAGAAGATTGCCAGAACATGTAAAAAAAGACAAAGTATTACATGGAGAGTGCCTAGGCGGTGCTTTATATGCAAATGATTTTGTAAGATTTGCCATAGAAGCTGGATTTGTTGAGCCCAGAATCGTAAGTATGAAAGATATTGATATCACAGATAAAGAAGTGCAGAAATTAGTAGGCAAGACTAAATTTTGCTCAATCACTTATAGATTGTGGAAGATTCCTGGGCTTGATTCTGTTTGTGAAGATTATGGTCAATTTGCTATCTATAAAGGTGGCGTCAAAGAGAGCGAAATGGAATTTCAGCTAGATTCAAACCACCTTTTTGAGATAAACAGACCTGAACATGTTTGTAAAAATACAGCTGATATGTTAAGTAAAACTAGATATAAAGAGTATTTTGAAATTATAGGAAATACTGATATCCACTTTGGAGAGTTTAAGGGTTGTGCCACTTTGGCATCAGAGGCCCAGGACGAAAAGGCAGAGGAAGTTTCATCATGCGGTTGTTAATAGTTGTTATTTTAACTCTGAGTTTTTTAAATGCGGATGTTTTACTGAAAGAGGATTTTAACTCACTTTCAAATTGGACGCCGTTAGATTTTGAAAAGATAAAAAAGCATTCCACTTATGAAGTCAAAGATTCTATATTGATAGCAAAAAGTGATGCTAGTGCTTCTGGGATAAGATTTAAAAAAAGCTACGACATATATAAATATCCGATACTTTCATTCAAATGGAAAGTGAGTAATGTTTATAAAAAAGGAGATACTACAACAAAAGAAGGGGATGATTATCCTATACGCATATATGTTATGTTTAAGTATAATCCAAAAAAAGTATCATTTTTCACTAAGATTAAATATGGACTTGCAAAATCAATTTATGGGGCTTATCCGCCATATAGCAGTCTAAATTATATCTGGGCAAATAAAATACAAAAAGATAAAATAATCACAAGCGCATATACTGATAAATCTAAAATGATAGTTTTAGATAGCGGAGCTAAAAATGTGAATACTTGGCAAGAACATACTGTTAATGTTTTAGCAGATTACAAAAAAGCTTTTGGTGAAAATCCACCTGCCGTTGTTTCCTTGGCTATTATGAATGATTCGGACAATACAGGGGAATCATCTACATCTTATGTGGATTATATTGAAGTCAGAAGTGAATAAAAATTTAGTTTTAATCTTTGTAAAAGAGCCTAAATTAGGATTCGTAAAAACAAGGCTTGCTAAAATTTGCGGAGATGACTTTGTCTTAGAATTATATAAAAATTTTGTAAAAGACTTGATATTAACCTTAAAAAAAAGTGAGAGTGATTTTAAGCTTTGTGCATATCCAAGTCTTGAATTAGTGACTAAAACCTTTGGAAATTTTGATAACTTTTTACAAGTTGATGGTGATTTAGGAAAAAAAATGCAAAAAGCATTTGAAGAACAATTTGCCAAAGGTTATGAAAAAATCGTTTTGATAGGTAGTGATATTCCACATGTAACGAGTGAAATATTAGATAAAAGTTTTAAAGAGCTGAAGAGCAACGATACAGTCTTAGGTCCTAGCGAGGATGGTGGATATTATTTGATAGGATTTAATAAAGATACATTTTACTCCGAAGTATTTCAAGACATCCCTTGGAGTACGCATAAAGTACTAGAAAATACTTTACACAAACTAAACACAAAACAAGTATACTTTCTTCAAGAATTAAATGATATAGATGTAATTGATGATTTAAAAGATTTTTATAAAATTTATAAAAATAGCTATTTTAAAGATTCTTTCACTATGCAATTTTTGAAGGAAAATAAAACATGGAAAAATTTGATGTTATAATCATAGGAGGTGGACCTGCCGGACTTGTCGCTTCAAAAGTGCTTGTTGCTTTTGGTAAAAAAACAGTGATAGTGGAAAAAGCAAAACTTGGCGGGGATTGTACACATAGCGGATGTATACCTTCAAAGACTCTTTTGAAAGCGGCTAATGCGTATTATGGTGCTAAACATTTAGAGAAGTATGGGTTAAGTTCAAATGATATAGAGATAGATACTTCAAAAGTTTTAGAGCATGTAAGAAGTGTTGTTGCTGAGGTTTATTCACACGAAACGCCGGAAATCTTTGAAAAAGCTGGAGTTCATATCATCGAAGGTGAGGCCAAGTTTAAATCACAAAATGAAGTCATAGTTGATGGTAAAACATACTATGCGGATAAGTTCATCATCGCCTCTGGCTCTAGTCCTGCCATTCCAAATATAGATGGAATAGAAAATATAAATTATCTTACAAACGAAAATGTTTTTTTACAAAGCTCGGTGCCAAAGTCTTTAAGTGTTATAGGAACAGGCGCAATTGGTATAGAAATGGCAACTGCTTTTAATAGGCTTGGGAGTAAAGTTACTTTAATCTCAAGAAGCAAAGGAATACTCAAACAAAATGATGAACAATTAAGCAATATACTCTTAGAACAACTTAAACACGAAGGTATAGAGTTTATAAATGATGCTAAGTTTTTAAGTGTTGAGCAAGAAAATGACGAAATTACTCTCTTTTTGAAAAAGGAGGATGTTGAGTTGATAGTAAAATCTCAAAAACTTTTAATAGCGACTGGAAGAGCTCCAAATGTTGATCTAAATTTGGAAAATGCTAAAGTAAATTACACTAAAAAAGGTGTTGAAGTAAACGAATATTTACAAACATCAAATCCAAATATTTATGCGATTGGCGATGTCTCAACAAAGTACAAATTTACACATATAGCAGAACAAGAAGCGATAATAGCAGCTTCAAATATAGGTTTGCCAATTAGAAAAAAGATAAACTATGAAAACATAGGTTGGTGTGTATATAGCTCTCCTGAGCTCGCACAAATAGGTCTAACTGCAGTGGAGGCCATAAAACTATACAGTGATAAGGTCAGCGTTTATAGAGCTGAATACAAAAATACAGACAGAGGTTATACAGATGTTGAAAAAGTGGGAGCCATTAAGGTAAGCGTGTTAAAAAATGGCAAGATTGTCGGAGCTTCTATATTGGGTGAGCGGGCAGGAGAACTTATCCATCAACTGCAGCTGGCAAAAACACTAAATATCTCTTTTGATAAATTATCAAAAATGGTATATATCTATCCAACATTTGCAGACATAATAAAACAACCAGCAAAACAATTTTATATAAATAAACTTTTAAATAATCCATTTTTAAAGCTTTTAAAACTTTTATTACCAAAGAAAAAGGAGACAGTAAAATGAAAATTCTACACGAAGTGTTAGCTTTAGTGAGAGGAATTTTTATTGGGCTTTGCTCAATAAAAAGGAGACAGTAAAATGAACAAAAAAATTATCTTTTTAGCTATATTTATCTTAATAGTTGTGCTTATAAAAGTGTTTGATTTAGATACTTATTTTACATTTGAAAATCTGAAAGCTCAGAAAGAAATATTGGCAGATTTTGTAGATACGAATTATATTTTAGCGATCGTATTGTTTGTGTTTTTATATATAGTCTCAGTTGCTTTTATGATTCCTATCGCCACAGTTTTAACTTTGGCTGGAGGATTCTTGTTTGGCTCAATTTTTGGAGTAATTTATGTAAATATAGGGGCAACTATAGGAGCAATTTTAGCATTTTTGTTTGCTAGATATATTATAGGAGATAAAGTTCAACTTAAATACGAAAAACAATTACAAAAATTCAATAAAGAGCTTGAACCAAACAAATACCAATATCTTTTTAGCTTAAGATTTTTGCCTATATTTCCGTTTTTTCTAGTAAACTTTTTGTGCGGAGTAACAAAGTTGGACTTAAAAACCTTCATTATAACCACAGCTTTGGGAATAATACCTGGCTCGTTCGTATATACTTACGCGGGAAGTCAACTCGCAAGTATTAATTCCATAAAAGATATCTTTTCTAGAAATATTTTGTATGCTTTTATTTTATTAGGAATTATAACATTGATGCCAGTAATCGTGAAAAAAATTAAAATTCTTTTTATAGGAAGAAAAAATAAAACAATTTGATTTAATAATAATTGGTGGTGGCCGTGCTAGTAATTTGGCGCTCAAAGCTGGGAACAAGACCTGCAAGTGTTCCACATGTAAAGGCTTGGACAAGTGATGATATTTTTCCATTGGAGGGTAAAATTCCAAAATCTATTACCATCGTTGGCTCTGGATTTATCGCTTGTGAATTAGCTAATTTTTTTGATGCGGTAGGTATAGAAACAAAACTACTTGTTAGAAGTCAAAATCTTTTAGGAAAAGAAGATGCCGATATATCTCAAATATTTAAAGAAGAATTTAGTAAAAATATAGATATAGCTTTTGACATGACAATTAAAAATATTGATTTTGTGGATGATGAATTTAATCCTCATAGATAAAAATGAAAAAATCTCGACACACAATAGCGAAGCCCTACTTTATGCAACTGG